>JBDKKQ010000235.1:0-10260 GCA_039796015.1 Verrucomicrobiota bacterium | reverse complement strand
TAGCCGCAAGACTCTCATCCCGACGGGTTTTTGATTCACAAAAACTCGAGAGGATGAGTATCCGAAGTGCAGGGTGGTTTTATTTCCGCTGAAAACTCTGAACTGGATACATCCATCGCGGAGGCAAGAGGGAGCCTCAACGCTGACGAGGAATGACCCGGTAAAACCGCCGTGTGGAAGCTCCCGCATCGGTGTCGACTTGGAGTTGCGATTCGCCATTGCCGAGCATCGTTCCGATGCGTCGCCATTGGACCATGTCTTCAGAGACTTCCAGATCCATTGCACTGCCGTTGGCGGCGCCGAGGAGCACCACGCGGACATCTCCCTGGGCCGACGCGGGAATGGCAGTGAGTCGAGGGGTGGAAGCCGCCGGCCCTTCGGCGTTGGATTTCGAACCGAGGGTCAGCATCTTCAGATCAATCCCATCAAAAGAACCCAAACCAGAGAACTCCAAGGGGTTGGCACCCGAGACGCTTGCCTTCAATCCCCGAATGGAGTCATCCAAGAACGGACCCCATCGAAGGATTCCGCTCCTCGGATCAAACTGTCCGTCATCTGAAATGGCTGTGACCACGGCAGTGCGCCCGACAAAAATCTCGACTGCCTGGCAACGGGTGTTGGCTGCTGGCCCCAAGTGGATCTTGAGAACCATGGAATCGGCCGAGTCGGCCGTCCATTCACCGAGGAGGTAGGAGGTCGGTGAGCGATCCGGGGTTCCGTTGGTGCCCAAACTGCCGACCAACCCGGACAGAGGCGGGAGCGGACCTGCATTGCCAGAATTTCCGGCGGAGCCTTCGAGTGGGACCCACCCCAGGGGGAACGAGCCGACGGAGGCGTCGTGCCGATAGGCACCACCGGATCGCCAGAGGAATCCAGCTCTGGAGAGGTGTCCGACAGGAACAGAAGCCGCCTGCGGTGGCAGTGGGACTCCGTAGCGCCAATACTTGGCGTAGATCAGCCATTCCATGTCGGAAAGGACCCCGTCGGCCGGTGCGTTGTCGGCTGGGATCACACTGCGTTCGATGGGATCGGTCGCTGGCAAACCCAGGATAAAAACCTCTGCCGAAACCACCCGGTTCCCCGATGCGTCCACAGCGGTGGCCTCGAGTCGGATTGGGCCTTCTGAGTCGATCTTCCAGACCAGGTTGTGTTCGATGGGTGTCCCCGGATCTGGGGCCCTAAAAAATTGGATTTGGGACTCACCGATGGGTTTGCCATTGGCCCAGAACGAGACCGTCGGAAGGGAACCTTTGGGATCCATTGCCATGAGTTTCAGCGCGCACTCGCTGCCAATCCGCAGTCGCTCGCCAGTCGAGGGAGCGACCCATTTCAGGAGGGCTTTGTTGGATACGGTGGAATCGAAAATGGTGACCTGGGCCCAAGCACTGGACGAATCGAGCCGGTAAGACGGATCCTCGATGAGTTTGATGACCACGGTTTCCTCCGGCTCTTTGAGGTCGTCTTCGAGAGCGCCAATGAGGAGTTCGGCTTGGGTTTCTCCGGCTCCCAAGGTGAGGTCTCCGTCGAGCAGTGAAAAATCCTCACCATTGCGCGCACTGCCCCCGACGGCGTAGCGGATGCGGACGGGTTCGGCCGGGTTCCCCAACCGTTGGAAAACGATGCGTCCGGGCATGACCCGAATGAAGGGATTTGGCTCCGAGGTGGTCGACTGAACGGCGAGGATGCGGATGGTCGGCGCATCAGACGGGGCCGGTGGGATGGAGTCCCGAATCATCACCCGGGCGTTCGGCTGAATGCCGGGCTGGTAGTCGGAAGGTTCCGTACCGTCGTTCACGGTCGCGGGTTTCGGGATCACTGCCAGATACAGGATTTCGTCGCCCTCGACCTTGTCATCCGGGATCGGTGCCAGCGGGAGTTTTCCGACGGCCGACCCGGCCGGGATGACCACCGATTGCACCCACGAAGCGAGGTTGGGATCGCTCACCGGTTCCGACTTCAACCCGCCAGGGATGACTGTGAAGTCTGTGTTCCAGTCGGCCGATCCGCCGATCTTGAAATACACCCGAAGGGGTTTCGACACGTCGCCAGAGCGGCGGAATTCCAAGATCATCAAATCCTTGGGGTCGGATTCTAAGGCGGTCGGATCGAGGACGTTCAGGTCTACGGACGGGAGATTCGGCGGGATAATGGGAATGACTGGGGGATCTACCGGAGGGGGAAGGGTCCCGGTCCCGATGATTACTCGCATCGGGGCCGACGTGGCCAAGGTCTTTAGGTTTTGCACGGCGCGAGCCTCCAGCACGTGGAGGCCCGGGGTGGGTGATTCCCAGACGGCCTGATGCAACACCTTGAGGCCGATCACGGTGATGAACACATCGCCGCTGCGGTCCGACCGGGCGATCACCTGACCATCGGCCAGGAACTCCACTTGGGTAATCGGTCCACCGAGGGAATCAATGGCGACCGCCTCAAGTTTCAGGACCCCGGAGGGATGCTGCGTGCCTGCCGCCGGTGCCGTGAGAAACACCTGAATAGCGCCCCCCAAATCCTGGGAAGTCTGCGCCCGCAGTCCGACGGGGCTCAGGGCACCGAGGAGGAGGCACAGTAGGCTGAGGAATCCCCTTGGAAGGGAGCGGATGGGTTTCATGGGCACAGGCACTAAAAGCGACCCAACGGGTCGAACCGTTATGTTGTTTGCCGGTTTTTGATTGTCAGACTCTCGAGACGGTGGGTGACCGAAGTGCATGGTACTTGTCTATCCGCTCAAAACCCGAAAATGGATGCATCCGGACGCATCCAAGGCGGATTTTCTTCAAGATAGTCAATCGCAGAGGACTCGCAAGATCGCCGTCCTATCCGACCGCCGTGCGATCCGTGCAGACGGTATCGATCGGGAGGGCGCCAGGATCGCGGGTACCGCTGGAAAGACTTTCACTGGGTCAGGTCGACGCACATCCAATGTCCGGCATTGCGCAGGCCATCGCGGAGGTACAGGCGGCCGTTCGATAACGCAGGATTGCACCAGTTCACCCCGCACACCTGGGCCCGACCGAGCTCGCGGCACGCGGTGGCTCCGGCATCGAAGAGGATGAGTTCGCCACTGTCGGTGAGCATAAGCACGGACGTGCCGCCGAGGGCGATGAATCCGGCGTGGGATTTGTCGGCCGCGCTCGTGATCCAGCCCGACTGGGTCCAACGAACCTTCCCGTCATCGATGCCGATGCACACTAACTCGCGCTGCGCTCCAAGCCCCACGATGCGGTCTCCGACGACAATCGGGCAGGAGAAGTTGGGGGCGGCTTCCTTGGAGTTCCA
Organism: Verrucomicrobiota bacterium; assembly: GCA_039796015.1. Taxonomy (GTDB): domain Bacteria; phylum Verrucomicrobiota; class Verrucomicrobiia; order Limisphaerales; family UBA9464; genus SXXZ01. Next base: position 6,984 of record JBDKKQ010000235.1, on the reverse strand, counting down.
GACCTCGGAGACCGACCAGCGCTCACCGTTGTGAGCGAACTGAAGACTCATGAGGCCCGTTTGATGGGACCCAAGAATCACCCGGTCGTTGACAATAAGCGGAGTCATCACGTGCCGAGCGAAGGCCGTTTTGAGCGGATGCCGCCACAGCACCTGGCCGCTCTGCGCATCAAACCCGACGGCGGCGTCGGCCATGAAGTTCACCACCTGACGCACTCCCAGAAGGGTTCCCACCATCGGGGCCGCATATCCTGCGACCTCATGGCCGCCCTTCCAGCGAAGCGTTCCGGTTTGCGGATTCAGCGCCACCATGCCAGCGCCATTCGTGGATCCGGCCGAAGCCCACAACCACCCGGACTCCACCCAGGGAGACCCATTGTTGCCATGGCGCATAGCCCCCTGGGAGTTGCCTTTCTCACCCACAAAGGTGGCGGCGAAATCCTTGGTGTAGTCGACCGACCACAGCGTTTTTCCATCAGCCGCAGCAAAGCAGGTCAACTTGCCCCGGCAGGACTGGGCATAGACTCGACCCTCGGAGGCCACGGGCGTGCAGCGCGGAGCAGCGGGCCCCTGGGAGTCGGTGAAGGTTTCGTCGACAATGGCTTTCCACCGTTCGGTACCCGAGGCGGCCTCCAAGGCCCTCAAGACTTCCTTGCCCTCTTGGGCTTCCATGGCAAAGACCAATCCCTCAGCCACGATGGGCGATGCGTATCCGGGCCCCGCGGCGATGGACCACACCACGCGAGGAGCCGATGGGAGTTGGGTTACCACAGGCTCGTTGGCGGCCGGTCGACCGGTTCGAGTGGGCCCGCGCCACTGCGGCCAGTCGCCTGCCAAGGCCGACATGAGGGCGCAAGTCATCCAAGCCGTGGCGATCCAATGGGTCCGGCGTGTTCTGACGGTGGGGAGCATGTGCAAGACGCTCAGGCAGGCGTGGACCCTCCGTCAATGCGGGGCTGGGGTTAGGGTTGTCTGGGGTTAGGGTTGTCCGGGGGGAGTGGCGTCGGAGGGTGGCTGTACTTCCGTAGGGCGGATCATGAGGACCAGAAACACCGATACCAACGCCACGGAGGCGAACACGCTGAAGATGGCCGCCAGCGGCAGGTGCCGATCGCGCATAAGACCGAAGCCCCAATCCGCCAGTCCACCGCAACCGATGCTCACCAGATTCATTAGCCCGTAGCCGGTGGCCCGCTGCTCCGGGAGAGTCACCTGGCAGAGGATGGGCATGTTGTTGGTGTCAAAAAATCCCCAGCCAAGACCGAAGAGGATTAGAAAAGCCACCGCCACCCAGAGTTCGCCCGTTTGCGGAGAAAACCCCACCCCGAACAGGGCTGGGATGATCATTAGCATGCCCACGGCACTGACGTGGATTCGACCCCGCGGAGTTTTTCGCATCCGGCGGTCGGCCAGCCATCCACCCACGAAGGCCCCCACGATGGCGGCGGATTGCCAGTAGAGGGTTGCTGAGACACCGGCCTTGCCTTGGCCGATCTTGAATTCGGATTTGAGGATGGCCGGCATCCAGTCGCGCACCACCCAACCGGCCAGCGCCGGCAGCGTGAAATAAAGCACCAGCAGCAGGAAGGAGCGGTTGGTGAGCAAGGCACGGACGCTTCCCAAGCCCGCTGCGGAGTCCGATCGCGCTGCTTCGTGACGTGGCCGATCTTTGAGGAAAAATAACATCGGCACTGCCAAGGCCATGCCCACCACGCCGCTCCACCCAAAGGCTCCCCGCCAACCCAAGCCGGGCATCTCGGCCGCATAGCCGGTGAAGCCGCCTAGAATCACCCCGCAATAAATCCCCATTTGATGAAAGCTCACCGCCCGGGAACGGGTTTCCCCCGTGTGATAATCGGCAATGAGAGCCAAGGCTGCTGGAATATAGAAGGCCTCGCTAATGCCCATGAGGGATCGTGCGGTGAGGAGTTCTCCATACGAGTGAACATGCCCGGTCCACCAGGTGACCGCCGACCATGCAAAGAGGCTGCCGCAGATGGTGATCCGTCGGCCGAACCGATCGGCAATCCAACCGCCTACAGGGCTCAGGAAGGCATAGACCCATTTGAATTGTCCCAGCATCCGCCCCCAGTTGGCCTCCGAACCGATGTCGGGAATGTCGGTCATCACCGAGCTTTTCATGGCCGCAAGCATCTGGCGGTCGAGATAATTGAGCAGGGCGATGGGCGCGAGCAGGCACACGGTGAGCCAAGCCCAGCGCGGGAGAGCAGGGGGACGGGAATCCATCATGGGCGGCAAGGGGTTGGCAAACTCGGCATGGGCATCGGACAGAGCGTGGGAGTGCGAAGGATCAGAGCGGAATGGGGGACCTCGGCAATGGTGAATCGCAAAATCGGGCGGTATCGGGTTTATCCATCGGCTTTCAGAGAATCTTGGTTTTCACGCCTCCAGGGTCCAGCTACACAGGGCGGTGGCTGGCGATCCCGTGGCTGAAACATCGCCAAGCAGACCCAGTAATCCATGAATTTATCCGTGTCGCAAAGCCCCGCGATCAATGCCCGGAAGAAGCGTTCGCAGCGTCTGAGTGCCTTTACTCTGATTGAGTTGCTGGTGGTCATCGCCATCATCGCTATTCTGGCCGGGATGCTGTTGCCTGCACTTGGAAAGGCCAAAAACAAGGCCCTGCGGACCCAGTGCCTGAGCAACTACCGTCAGCTCAATCTGGCCTGGTTGTTGTACATCGATGACTTCAAGGAGGAGTTGCCACCGAACGAGACCGTGCTGACAGGAGGTCGCGAAGGTGCCAATGCCACCGCGCGGACTTGGGTGGTGGGCAACGCCTACACCGACACCAACGACTTCAACATCCGCAGAGGGTTGCTCTTTCCTTACAACCAAGCTTCGGGGATTTACCACTGCCCGGCCGATCGATCCACAGTGAGGGATGCCCGGAAGATCCCGCGATCGCGCAGTGTTTCCATGAGCGCCTCGATGAACGACGTGCCGGACCCGCAGGTCCTCAGTTGCTGGCATAAGCTCTCGCAAATCGTACTGCCCACCCCGTCCGAGGCCTTCGTCTTCTTAGATGAACACGAGAACAGTATCGAGAACGCGCGCTTTGTCGTGAAGCAGCCCGGAGAGTGGTTCTGGGTCGATTTTCCCTCAGTGCGCCATGCGGGTGCCGCCACGCTGAGCTTCGCCGATGGCCATGCTGAGTCGTGGCGTTTTGTCTCACCCGACACGATGCGCATCGGCCGCATGCCGCCCTACATCCAGAGCCAGACCGTGAGGGCCAACGACCCAGACCTGAAGCGTTTCCAGGCCGCCTCGCTGAAGGTGCCGCGCTAAAAAAATCGGATCAGGGTTTTCGAGGGTCGCCATCGTTGCCCCGCGGACCCGGACTTGGGGATCCCTCAGGCCGGGGTCGGGGAAGTGGATCGGGACCTCCGGTGGCGGGCTCGTTCAACCGCCCCGGCGGTCGGGGTCCGGGTCCGCCGCCTAGACGCAGCCGGGGTGCGGGCGCTGTCCGATGGCCATCGAGTTCGGTTTGCACCTGTCGATGCCGCTCCAGAATCCAGTCCTCCAGCGGGGTGTTGTCGAGCCTCGGTCCCGGACGACGTTCCGGGGACTCCCCTGGCTGTGAGTTTGGGCGAACTGCGGCCCCCTGGGGCGGGCCCGATTCCAGGCGCTGTTCATCAGGTCGTCGGGGACGGTTGCCCGGAGGAAACTCCTCGCGCCAGGGGTCTCCGCCCTGCCTTCCGCCAAAGCCTCCGCGAGGTTCGTCGGCCAGCGCCTCCGAGCGCGCCTTCCGTAGGATGGCCAAATCGGCCAACAGGCTTTGGGTCGAGCAAGCTCCGGAGCCGTCGCCCAGGGACCGGGCCAAGGTTTGATACCGGTCCCGCCATTCGGGTTGATTGAGGAACCGTTCGAGGAACGCATTTGGGGCCACCGCAGGGTGCAGGATAGAGAAGCTGGCCTGCTCGTGGGCCGATCCCGCCATCGGATGTCGTCCGAAGGCTTCATTCAAATCCCAGGCAATAAAGTGCAGCGGACCTTCAGAAGGCATGAACAAGTAGTAGTTATGGCCGTTGCCGAGGAAGGAATCGTAGTTGGCCAGCCAGGCATTCACCGCCACAAAGCGCAGCAAACCGTCGAGGTCCACCTCGCGTTTCATGGTTTCGATGAAGGTCGGGTCGTTGGACTCATTCAAGTCCCGGAGCAAGCGCATGAACCGGCGCGCATCGGCCGTTCGGACGGTTGATCGAGTTTCATAGCGTGCGGTATAGGCCGACCATCGGTCGCCCAGGTATTCCAGACCACGGACGCGCTCCGGCTTGGTGAGGAGACCGCGTTTGGAACCAAAATGACGCTTGAGGAAATCCCCCTCAACCGGTTCGGCGCCCGTGTAAAGTCCGAGGTACTGGCGGGGTTGTGTCTCACCGCGTCGCAGCCAGACCCGCAGCCCCGTGGTTCGCGGAGCAGGGACCCCAGCCTTGGCGAAGGCCGAATAGGCCAACGATTCCCGCAGTTGGGAGGGGTCATTGGCGTTGTTATTGAGAAAGAGCTCCTCTAGGCCCGCGAGGGTTCTGCCGGATACGTGGCGGTCGAAATCCAGTTTGAAGGGACGCTTGAGCGAGCCGCGGGATCCGTTGAACGAGCTGTTGCCCTTGAAGCGCACCCCGACGTTGGTAAATACGACCCCACCCACCGTCACCTTGCCGACGACCCAAGGGAACTCGAACCCTCCAGGAGGAGGCATGCCTCCGGGTCCCTGTTGGAAAGGGCCAGGACGACCTTGCGGAGGCGGGCCCTCGCGATCGGAACCTGGGAGGTGCGGCCGGTTGGGTCCGGGACCTAGATTTTCAGGACCCGGGCCTCCCGGATCTCGGCCGGGTCGGAAGCCTTCCGGGTTCATCGTTCCCGGGCGGGGTTCCATGGCTTCCCAGGCCTCGGGCGTCAGATTCAATTCCAGATCCCAAACCCGGTCGATGCGCAGAAACTCTTCACGCGTCGCGGGGAGATCGCCGCGAGCGCTGGACACCGTCAACACCCACACGAGGAAGACCCAAACACGGCGACCGTTGAGGAAGGGTTTCATCGATCTAGTACGGCGGAATCCCTCGCTGTGTGGCAAGTGCAGAGGTGTCCGGAGCGGACAGAGGGCCTGTAAATTAATTGGTTAGCCGGACCGAGGCGTGGTCTGACATATAACGCATGTCGGCATTCCCTGGGGACTGCACCACCAGGGTCATGGGCTTGAGGAGCATCGGTTTCACGGTGCGCGGATCTATCCACTTGTGGATCTCGGCGTGCCCGTCGGCGAAACTGAGCGCTCCTGACGAGCCATGATTGCTGGCCGGGTAATCGATGATGTAGATGGAACCGGGGGCTGCGCCGTCGTTCATCGAGACGGCAAAATCCCCGTAGTTCACGCTGTCCGGGTGCTCATCGATGAACACGTAGGCCTGCGACGCACCCATGCGGTTGAGGTCGCTCCCCTTGCGAAAGACCACGTACTTGGCCTTGGTGATGTAGCTCAGCCAGTCATCCCGGGAATTCATCGCCTGACTCATGGATAGACTGCGGACCCGAGGCATTCGCCGGCCACCGATGGTCACCATGCTGCGATCGCCCGGGCAGCGGTAGATGCCCGGAGACTGCGTGTAGGGAGCCAGCTTGGCGTAGTTGGGGTTGGTGAGGTTGGCGAGGTTCGTGTTGTGGGTGTTGCCCGCAGAATAATCCATGATGCCGCGGACCCAACCGGACCCATCGGGCGTGAGATCATTCCAGACGAGGTTGTCGGAGTGGTCGTCGGTGTACATTTGCCACGCCAAGGTGAGTTGCTTCTGGTTGCTCAGGCATTGGATGGATTGGGCCCGTGTCTTCGATTTGGCCAGGGCCGGCAAGAGCATCCCGGCCAAGATTGCAATGATGGCAATCACCACCAGGAGTTCGATCAATGTGAAGGCGGCCGCCCGTTCCAGTAATCCAGATCCGCGAATACGGGGGTGCCTAGAGACGGTTCTTGGGATCATGAGTGCTACGTTATCAAGGTTGCTGGCCGATTCAACACCAACCCGTTACCCGGCACTCCATTGCGCAGAAGTTGTGACGCCCGGAACGGCTTCGAACGCAGTCCGCTGGGTTTGCAAGGCAGTGTTTTCCAGGGTTTGCTCACGGCAGTCCATGAACCCATCCGCTTTCCTAAAGCCTGCCTGTCGACCGGTCTCGGGGGCGGCGTTGAATTTATTGCCGATGCGGCGGGTCCTTCTGTCGTGTATTGGGACCTTGGCATCGGTGCTGTCGGTTTTGGCATCGGATCCCGCCTCCGATGAGATGGTTCGGTCCACTCCGTGGCGGAGTCCGGCCGAGGCGTTGCGAGCGTTTGTGGTGCCGGAGGGCTTTGAGGTTCAGTTGGTGGCGTCCGAACCGGAGATCGGTAAGCCGGTCAGCATGAGTTTCGATGTGAGCGGGCGGTTGTGGATTGCCGAGACACGGGCCTATCCCATTGAGAGCGCCACCAACAAGGCACCCAGTGACGTGATTCGCATTCTGTCGGAGTTTGGGGCCGATGGCCGGGCCCGCATTAACACTGTGTTTGCCGATGGCTTGAGCATGCCCGATGCCGTGGCGCCGTTCCGCGATGGGGCTGTGGTGTTCAGCATTCCGAATGTGCTCAGCCTTCAAGACACCGATGGCGACGGACGGGCCGACCGCCGAGAGGTGCTCTACGGTCCCTTCGGCGTCACCGACACTCACAACTTGGCCAACAACTTCCGCCGGGGCTTCGACGGATGGTTCTATGGCGGGCAGGGTGTGGGCAACCAGACGCGCGTGAAGGGCACCGACGGACACCTGCTGGAAATGCGAGGATCGACCTTCCGCTTCCGTGGCGATGGATTCCGGATTGAGAAGGTAGGTGATGGGCAAGCCAATGTCTTCGGCCTCTGCTTTGATCCTTTGGGCAACCTCTTCACCTCCGACTGCCACTCGATGCCCATTTATCAGGTCATCCATGGCGGG
>JBDKKQ010000234.1:0-14873 GCA_039796015.1 Verrucomicrobiota bacterium | reverse complement strand
TCAAGAGTTGGCCCGGTGGCAAGGGCACCGGCAAGGGCAGCGCGGGCGACTGGACCCAACTGCAGCGCCACTACGGCTTCGCAAACGAGGCAGAGGCGCTGGCCTTCACCGGCAACCCGGTGGACCGACTCGCCCCGCTGGCCAAGGCCAAGGTCCGACTCATCCATGTGGTCGGCGACACCGACGATGTGGTGCCGGTGACCGAGAACACAGGACTGATCGAGTCCCGGTATCAGGCCCTCGGCGGGCGAATCCAAGTCATCCACAAGCCGGGCGTAGGCCACCACCCCCACGGGCTCGACGATCCAGCCCCGGTGGTAACCTTCATTCGTGAGAGCTTCCGAGACAGGAAACCCTGAAGCGCGAGATTCCAGGCCCTCGGGCGCCTTGCGGTGCACGACCATGCAACAATTCGGGAGGAAACCGCGAGAGCTGAACCCCTGAGCCAGGCGGTTTCGGTGTAGGACGGTGATACGGCCGTCCGCCTCCGGCCACCCCGCAGACAAACACTCAACCGGATCCATCCGGACCAATCCCAGCATCCAGGCCACAGCAGGCAGAAACCCCCATACTGGGCGGATCGATGCGTTCCGGATCATCCGGCCGATCCACCGTCAGTGGATGCCCGATGTCCATGCCTCAATGCGGCTGACCTCGGCGGAAAAAACCTCAGGCGCTTCAATCCGTTGTGATGGAGGCCATCGGTATGGAACGCAGGCCAAACAGGGCCAGAACCGCCCAGAACTAACAGTTGCCCTGCCATGGGGGGATTCTTAAGGTTAAGCCTCGGTTGCGCGGGTAGCTCAATTGGATAGAGCGTTGGTCTCCGAAGCCGAAGGTTGTGGGTTCGACCCCCGCCCCGCGCACCAGCTTCAACTTCGGCTTTCCGAAGAGTCTCCTTCGGTTTTTCTCGTGCCCACCAATTCAGAGGCGAAATCCGCAGGCATGGGCGGTGTGGCTCCCGGCTGAGTGCACACAAAATCTGCGACCCGATGGGCGATGCGGAGAATGTCTTCAGGAGCCTTCCCCGACAGCAGTCCCAATGCGAGGGCCGCCGTGTAACTGTCGCCCGCACCCACGGTGTCGACCACCTTCAGGTCCGAACCAGGCCAACTCCAACTGCGACCCGCCGTCCACAAGAGACTGCCGCGAGCCCCTCGCGTCAGGGCCACGGCCCGCAAGTCGAATCGCTCGGCCAACCGCGCCAGCAGTCGATGGTCGTCCTCCGCCGGCCAACCGAGCAGTTCCGCGAGAATGGGCAACTCCTCGTCGTTCATCTTCAGCACAGTGGCCAATGCCAAAGACTCGACGATCACCTCCCGCGACCAAAACCGTTGGCGGAGATTGATGTCGAAGATGCGCAAGGCATCAGGCCGGGTCGCTTCCAACACCCGCCGGATAGACTCGCGGGCCACCGGGTGGCGCTGGGCCAACGTGCCGAAGCACACCGCATCAGCGCCAGCCGCAGCTCGCAACCCCTCGGGCCCGGCCTCCAGGAAGTCCCAGGCGACGTCGGTGTGGATGGTGTAGGCGGGCTTCCCCGACGGATCGAGGGCCACGCTCACGGTCCCGGTGGGTGCAGCCGGATCGACGGAGATCCCGGAGGTCGAGAGACCCAGGGTGTTCAAGCGCTCGAGGAGATCCCGACCCAGATCGTCACGGCCCACGCGCGAGACCACGAGAGACTCAGCACCGAGCGCATGCGCATGGTAGGCGAAGTTGGCGGGCGCTCCGCCTAATTGGCGACCGCCCGGCAGGAGGTCCCAAAGAACTTCACCAAGGCCGATGCAAAAGTAGCGGCGGGATCCGGAGTTCATGGCCTGGTCGGGCTGGCTGGGAACGCCGGACGGGCCGGAGAAACTGAACCCGCCGGCGTCACGGCTTTCCGCGCAGTCCAGGCAGATTGCAGTTCATAAGCTTCGAGGTTCTTGAAGGCGACGGTACCTCCCTGGACCTCCAGCGAAAGCGAACGATCCTCGGGCTTCGGTTGGACGGGCATCGGGACGTAGCAAAGCCCGCGGCTGGCGAAGACCTCCAAGCCGGTACGGTCGCAGTAAATGATCAGGTCCAAGGTGCCGTCGTGCAGCGGCGCCGGCGCACGATGTTGGGCCACCACCAGTTCTTGCTGCTTCACATCGTAAACCACAGGCACCCCGCGAACGCTGAACGCGACGTGGGTCGCTTGTCCGGGCTTCAGAACGGCGCGGACCTCCAGCAACTCCCCCTGCACCTTCGCCAGCGGATTCTTGGCATCGGGAGCCAAAGACAGCGAACCCAGGCGATGGGATTGGGCCCGCAGCGCCTCCAGTTCGCGCACCGGCGTGAAGGTCAGTCGTGGCCCATCCGTCGTGGTCAGCAACCGAAGCTCCAGCGGCACGGTCATGGACTGGTTGAAGGTCATGCCCTTGGTGGCAGTCTGAAACCAACCCATTTGAATGCGACGACCCTCGGCACCCGGAATGTCGCTGAAGGTCTGAGGCGCGTAAAAGCCCTTGCCTTGTTGACCGGCCAGGTTGCTCTGCTCGGGCACGAAGCGGGCGCCATCGAAGGTTCCCACGGCATAGGCGCTGTTGGCTGCGAGCAGCACCCACTTCCGACGGGTCGGGTCGCCATCCACGGGCAACTCGAAGAAGTCGGGGCATTCGAAGAGATACGGTTTGCCGGGGGCATCGCCCTCGACGATTTGGGTCAGGCTCCAATTGCGGAGATCGGGCGAGTTGAAGAAGTGGATGGTGTGCTTCTTCTGCCACTCCACGTAGAGCACCATCACCCACTTCCGGGAGGCTTCATGCCACATCACCTTGGGGTCGCGATTGCCTCCAGTGATTTCCTTCAGAACCGGGTTGCCCGCAAACTTAGTGAACTTGCGACCGTCGGTGCTGTAGGCGATGCACTGCACGGTGGGATTGCCCGCGGCGGTGTAAATGAGGACCAGCGGGGGCCGGCCATCCTTACCGAAGCCGCTGGTGTTCTTCCAGTCCACCACGGCGCTGCCGCTGAACATCGGTCCCATGTCGTCGGGCAGGAGCTTGTCTCCGAGCTCGTCCCAATGGACGAGATCACGACTGACGGCGTGGCCCCAGTGCATGTTGCCCCAATCCCAACCGTACGGATTGTGCTGGAAGAACAAGTGGTACTCGCCGTTGTAGAAGACCATGCCGTTCGGATCGTTGTTCCAGCCGCGCTTTGGCGAAAAATGGAACTGCCCGCGCAACGGTTCGCGGTAGATTGATCCCTCATCCTGGATTCCGTCACCTTGCTCGATCGCCGACAGCGCCACGGAATCGGCGGGCAATGCGTCCACACGGAGGGTGATGGATTTGCCCCGCCAGGCCGACACGTCCATGGGTGCCCACCAGTCGGCCGAACCGTCGGCCAATTCGATGTCGTTCCGGACGACGGACTTGCCGTCCACCATCAAGGTCACCACGCGCTTCGGAGCCCCGTTGCGAATGGGCAGGTGCAAATAGCGGGCGGTCACCGAGATGGACCGTTCGACGTTCTTCTGCAGGCCTTTCGGCCGGGTGTCGGTTTGCCGGAGGTGATCGACATTGAGATGTCCCCAACCACCCTTGGCCTCGTCGACGATGCGAATGGAGGCCGTCTGACCGGCCAGATCGGCGATATCCCACGAGTCCGGGGCCAACGCCTCGCTACCGCCACTGCGGTCATTCGGTCCCGTCGCCGAACGGACTACCTGACCCTTCACCAGCAATTGTAGAGCAAGCTTCTGCTCGTTGTGGCCGCCACCGACAAGGAAGGCGACGAAGCGCCGCTCGATCTTGAAGGGCGGTGAATTCAGGGTGCCAGTCGCGTCATCGCCGCCGCGGAACGTGTTGACCAACCCCTTTCCGAGAAAACCCTCGACCTGCATCTGCCCGGGCCATGCGCCACGGGCCGGGGCGCTTCCAAACGCCTCGCCGGTGGCCTTCCACGCGCCGTAGTCGGGGCCTTCGAAATCGGCGATCAGCAAGTCATCGGCTGCGCGGGAACCCAACGCGGTCGCTAGTGCCATGACAAAGAGAGCAGTCTTGAAAAAGGGTTTCATGGGACAGGAATCATCTAAATCAGAGTCGGGATAGGAACGGAATCAGGATCACGGTTCGAGCTTGAGAATGGAGCCAGCCAATTAAACGGCGCGGGCAGAGGGAGGACAGACGGATCACTCAACGGGCTTGGCGCAGTTTGTCGAGGAGCACGGCTCCCAAAATCACCAACCCGAGCACCACCTTCTGGGTGTAACTCTCCACATTGGTGAGGTTCATGCCGTTTTGAATGACGGCGATAGTGAAGGCACCGGTCAACGTCCCCAGCATCCGGCCCTCGCCTCCGCTCAGGCTCGTACCGCCCACGACGACGGCGGCGATCACGTAGAGCTCGTACATGTTGCCATAGGTGGGTGATCCACTCTTGAGCTGCGAAGCCATGATCACGCCCCCGAGTCCCGCAAGCAACCCACTGGCCACATAAGCGAAGAGGAGCACGCGCCGAACCGGCACACCCGAAAGCCGAGCCGCCTCGGCATTGCCACCCACGGCGTACAAGTAACGTCCGAGCTTCATGCGCGACATGAGCACCTGGGCCAAGGCGTACAAAACCAACAGGAGCACCACGGCATTGGGAAGCCCGAAGAGGTCTGCACCGCGCCCGAGCCAGACGAAGGAATCGGGAATTTGATAAATCGATTGTCCCTGGGCCAGAATATAGGCCAAGCCGCTGCCGACGAGCATCATGGCCAGCGTCACGATGAAAGGTGGAATGGCGAATCGGGTGATCATCAAACCAGAGAAACCTCCGATGGCCCCGCACACCAGAATCGCCAACAAACACCCGAGCATCATGCCGCCGGTGGAGGCGGTGACACCCCCGGCCTGGTCACGAATAAATCCCGCCGCCAGCACCGCCGCCAGCGCGATGAGGCTCCCGACAGACAAATCGATGCCGCCGGTGATAATCACCAAGGTCATGCCAATGGCCACGATGGCGATCACGGCAATTTGATTGGCGATATTCAGGAGGTTCTCGGACTTCAGAAAATTGGGCCACCGGTAGCTGGCGGGCGTGATCACGCGCGGCGATCCCAGCGACGGAAAATCGGAGGCGAGATCGGTGAAGACCCGCCAACCTCCGGCCACCCGGGTGGCGGCGATCGCATCCAGCAACCCGCCGGCGGCCTGGATTTTCTGCAAGGCCTCGCGGGCGTTCCGGGGTTCACCGGTCGCGGACGCGAGGACCCGCGCGCCGGCCGCTGTCAGATCGCGTTCAACCCGAGCCGCGAAGGCCGCATCTCCAGGCTGGTCACTGGCTACGACCAAGACGCGGGCTCCATTGGGGACCGCCTTCAACACCGCCTCAACCACCTGACGCGCTGCTGCCTCACCGGTCGGCGACTGCTCGCTGTAAGTCACCGCGCTGAAAAACGCGCACAGCAGCACCAAGACTAAAATCATGCCGTAGTCGGCCAGCCATCGTGCAGGTTTCATGGGTTCAGGCATGGGCCAGTTGAAGAATTTGCTCTTGGGTCGCGTGGGCCACATCGGTGATTTCACCGGTGATACGCCCTTCGTGCAGGACCAAGATCCGGTCGGCCATCCCCAGCACCTCCGGCAATTCGGAGCTAATCATGAGAATGGATTTTCCGGCGGCCACCAGTTCGTTCATGAGCAGGTAAATCTCGTACTTAGCGCCGACATCAATGCCCCGGGTCGGCTCGTCGAAGATCAGCACCTCGCAGTCGCGAGCCAGCCACTTAGCCAACACCACCTTCTGCTGATTGCCGCCGGAGAGGTTTCCAACACGCTCCTCCGGGTTGGACAAGCGAATGCGGAGGGCCGCGAGGTAGTGGTCCAATTCGGCGCGCTCCCGCCGATGCTGCACGAAGCCCCGACGGCACCACCGCCGCAAGTTGGGCAGGCTAAAGTTTTGCCGGACCGAATGCCTCAGCACTAGGCCTTGTAGTTTGCGATCTTCGGTCAGGAGACCCATTCCGGCCTCGATAGCGTCGCGGGGCGAGCGGATATCGAGCACCTGGCCATCGAGCCGGATTTCTCCGGCGTCTCTCGGATCAGCCCCAAATACCAACCGGACCGTCTCGGTACGACCTGCCCCAACCAATCCGGTCAGCGCCACTATTTCACCCCGGTGCACCTGAAAGGAAACGCCTTGGACCGCTTTTCCCCGGCGCAAGCCCGACACCTCCAACCGCGGACCGCCCCGAGTCACACGGCGGGAGGGGAACTCTTGGTCCAGCGGTCGACCCACCATGCGTTCGATCATTTGATCGCGGGTAATCGCATGAATCGGGCAGTCGGAGACATTGCCCCCGTCGCGCAAAATGGTCACTCGGTCAGCGATGGTGAACACCTCTTCCAACCGGTGGCTGATGTAGAGGATCCCCATGCCCTGACGCCGCAATTCACCCATGAGGGCGAAGAGCTTCTCCACTTCGTGAGAAGTCAGCGCGGCCGTGGGTTCGTCCATGACCAAGATCCGGGCTTTGTGAATCAAGGCCTTGGCAATTTCGACCAACTGCTGCTGGGCGGTACTGAGTCGGCGACAGGGCTCCTCTAAATCCACCGCGACTCCCATCCGTTGAAACAGGGCCGCCACCTGCTCCCGTTCGCGGCGGCGGGCCACGAAGCCACCCGTGGTCTCTTCCTGGCCTAGAAAAATGTTCTCCACCGCCGTGAGCGCCGGAACGAGGTTGAACTCTTGATAAATGACCGCCACGCCGGCCGCGCGGGATTCTTGCGGGGATTGGAATCGTTGCTCCTGTCCGTCGATCGCCAAGGTGCCTGCGTCGGCGGTGTGGGCCCCTCCGATAATCTTCATCAAGGTGCTCTTGCCCGCGCCGTTTTCACCGAGCACGGCCAAGACCTCTCCGGCATCGAGTCGCAGGTCCACCCCACGCAAGGCTCGCACACCGGGAAAGGACTTCACGATCCCGCTTAGGGACAACAGGGGTGGGTTCGTCGGATTCGTCGAACTCCGCGGCAGCACGGACGGACTCGACGGGCTCATACGCCCATGGCGGACTCCAGGGCCTGACGCATCACTTCAGGCTGAGGATCAATGCCGGTCCAATATTGGATACCCACGATGCCTTGGTTGACGAGCATGCCCAATCCGTCGAGCGGGCGGCAGCCCCGGGCGGCGGCCTCGATCAAGAATCGTGTACGAACCGGGTTGAAAACCACATCCGCTGCAATCATGCCCGGGCGAAGCGAATCCAAGTCGATCGCCAGTCGCGCCTCGGGGTCATAGAGCCCAATGGACGTGCCGTTAATCACCACGTCGGTGCCTTCCGGCACGGTGTAATCACCACCCCAGACAACCAGCTGGGCCTCCAGTTGGAGTTGTTCGCGCAACACGTTCACCAATTCGGCCCCGCGCTGCTCGGAGCGGTTCACGATGGTGATGTGGCGCACGCCCGCCAGACCTAGCTCCACGGCGATGGCCCGCGCGGCGCCACCGGCCCCGAAGAGCACTACCGATTTGCCCTGAGGATCGATCATCGACTGCAGGGACTTGAGGAAGCCCTTTCCATCGGTGTTCTCACCAATGAGGCGACCGTCCCGCCGTACCACACAGTTCACGGCACCCATGACCGAGGCCGACTGACCCAGGCCGTCGAGGTGGGCGATCACACTCACCTTGTGCGGCAGGCTGCAATTGAAACCCCGAAAACCCATGGCCCTGGCCCCCTTCACGGCCGTCCCGAGGTCCGCAGGTGAGACCTCCATGTTGATGTAGCGCCAGTGCAGTCCATGGTGCCGGAAGGCCGCCTCGACCATTACCACGGTGGGATTGCCATCGGCCCCCTGGGACATGGATCCGACGAGTTCGTGCAGGAAATGTTGGGATTGGCTCATGGGTCGATGGATGGATATGTGTTAGTGCAGGGTGGGGTCTTTTTGGGCGTCGGACTTTCGGTAGAGGCGTGTCGGAATAAGCATTTGCGCCGGCAGCGTCTCGCCCTTCGAGTGGCGCAAAATCGCATCGACCATGCGGACTCCCATCTGGTCGGGGAATTGGATCGGATCGGCGTAGATCTTGCCGTCCTTGATGGCCTGCTTGCCCTCGGGTTGACCATCAAAACCGATGATGATCACTTGAGTCTTGCCCGCCTTTTCCAGCGCTGCGCGGGCACCGAGTGCGGCCGGATCGTTAATA
The DNA here is from genome assembly GCA_039796015.1 of Verrucomicrobiota bacterium. Lineage (GTDB taxonomy): Bacteria > Verrucomicrobiota > Verrucomicrobiia > Limisphaerales > UBA9464 > SXXZ01. The sequence goes on along the minus strand of JBDKKQ010000234.1, from coordinate 6,701 downwards.
GCGAAGAGGCCGCGAAGATCCGGGTGCGCCTGCAAGGCATCCTCGGCCGCTTTGTATCCCAAATCCTTAGCCGCACCGCTCTCCAACTCGGTGACCACATCGATCTTGGATTTGCCGCCCGCGTTGTGCGCGCGAATTACTTCCATGAACCCCTTCACGCGCAGTTGGCAAGATTCGGCCTGCTTGAAATGCAGCACGGCGATCTTGCCGCCGGCCTCGCCGAGGGCCTCGATCATGGCCTGACCGGCTTCCCGTCCGCCGCCTTCGTTGTCGGTGGCGATTTGCGTGATGATCTTCACACCGGGTTCATTGCAAGGGATGTCCACGGTGAACACCGGGATCCCGGCCGCATTGGCCTCCTGGATGACCGGAATGATCGACTTGGAATCACAGGGGCTCAGCACGATGGCGCTGACCTTCTTGACGATGAAGTCCTTGATTTGATTTCCCTGCTTGGCGACGTCCTTGTCGCCGCTAACCACGACCGTCTCGTAGCCGTATTTCTTACCCTCGGCCGTGATGCTGTCTCCGATGACCTTGAAGAAGGGGTTGTCGAGGGTGAGCAGCGAGACGCCAATAACTCCCTGCGCCTTCGAGGCCGAGGCGGCCGGGTGGCTAGAATCGGCCGCCTTGTCTCCGCATCCGCCCAAGAGAGTGAGGAGGCAAGCAATGAGAACGCGTGGGAAGTGCTTCATGAGAGGGTGTGGTGCGGGATGGAAGAGTGAATTCAAAGCGTTCCGGTCCTCACGAATTCATGATGCACCGCAATGGTCACACGCTGACCGGAGGCCGAGAAGAACGTCACAGCACCGGGAGCAAATTCAAGCTTCTGAACAACGTCGAATCCCGACGGAATTTTCGCGACCCCTTGGATGTAATTCACAAAGGTAGGCTGGGTCGGATTCAATGCGAGGGAGGTCGGTATGCCTTGTCGGTTCAACAAATTATCCTGAGTCGATGCAGCCAGGCCATCGGCGAAGTAAGCCGTCACATCCTCCAGACCCAGGCAGTTGTTGCGACCCTTCCACGGATGCCCATGACGTCCATGGTTCTCTATCCATACAACGGTGCTATGGAGCACCGCCGGATCCTTGAGTGCGAACCACAAATACCCCTGGTCGGTGAAGGTCGCGGTCGTCCAGGCGGGACCTCCGGTCTTGTCCCACGGTTCATTGAAGAGTTGGACGAGATCGGCGTGGCCATATCGGGCGGGCAATCGGGTCAAGTCGGCATCGGGCGCTCCCTTCCAAGCGACAGGAACCCGCGTCAAATCTGTCCACTGGGCACCCGGAAGGAGCGATTGGTATTCCCGCTGCTTCGGATCGCTGAAGACGGAGGGACAGGTCATTCCCCAGCGGAAGGCGCTGGTGGCAATGCGCACCGACTCTTCCTTCTCAGGCATGGCCAGAGTGGCATGATGCCCCACTGGAGCCCGCCCGGAAAACCCTTGGAGGGTATGTCGGGTGTACACCGCGTTCTCACCGTCTACCAATGACAACTCCTTGGTCACACGCCCCGCGCGAACACGGGTCTCGATGTCTAGGGTCAAGGTCGTGACCGTTCCGGTGCGGCGCGTTCCCAACACCTTCCACGGTTCGCCCACGATTTCACCGTGGGGCGGGTGCTTCTCACCGGCGACGGGTTCCGAATTACCTCCGAAGGGCAGGCAGAAGAAATCACCGCGCAGGGTCACGAGCACGGGTGCGGGCATCGCCGAAGGCTTTTCATCCTGCCACGGCGTGATGTGGTAAGGTTGCACCGGTCGGTCGCTGTCGCGGAAGAAGGTGACCGGAGCCATGTGACCCCCGCGGCGGGTGACCGCCACCTCCACTTGCTTGGTGGCGATGACGCAACTGGGTTGAGAGTGAATCGTGCGCATCACCGTGCCCGAGGCGGCCAGAGCGGCGATGGGGGCTGAGATCAGAAGCAGGGTGAGTTGGGACACGGTTGGAAGTCTCATAAGGTCTGAATCAGGGCTCGAAATTGAAGGCAACAACAGGAAACGAGGGAGAACTTGAAAGGGTGATGCCTCTCACGACGTAGGTTCGTCAACGACGGCGGTGTGATTTTTGCAAAATTCTCGGCCAGGGAATTTTGATGCTGATCGGTCCGGAGTCCGAATTTCCATCTCACGAGCCCACTGCGGGGGTTGCTTCCGATCCATTGGCTCTCCAATGTTTGGAAGTTCCCCGAACATTATGTCTTACCGCACTCATATCCTCGCGGCCGTGGTCGCCACCCTGACGTTCTCTTCTGCTGCCCTGGCCGAGGTGAATCTCCCAGCAGGCTTCGGCATCGAAACCGTCGCCGGTCCTGAGGTGGTCAGCGAACCCATGGAAATGGCCTTTGCTCCGGACGGAGCCGCCTGGGTGACCGGGCGCACGGGCCAACTCTGGCGCATCGACACCGCCACGCGCGCCGCACACTCGGTCGGCTCGGTGGCAACGGAAGTCAGCGGCGATCGCGGACTGCACGGCATCGCCTTCCATCCGGATTTTCCGCGCACTCCGCATGTGTTTCTGGCCTACCACCTCACCAATGCCCCGAAGGACAAATACGTGGCTCGGGTTTCGCGTTGGACTGTGACCGGCAGCGGGGCCGCGTCGCGGATTGACCCGGCCAGCGAGAAGTCGCTGGTGGAATGGGAAGGCGATCAAGCCGGTCAGCACGTGGGCGGCGCATTGCTGGCCCATCCAAAAGAGCGGGTGCTTTACGTGACCACCGGCGAGAACAACCAAAACGCCAATCTCCGCAAGTACTGCGACGACCCGAACAACAAGGCCCAATCGCTGGGCGACCCGCGCGGAAAAGTTCTCCGCATCGGTTTTGACGGCTCGGTGCCCAAGGACAACCCGCACGTGCACACCGCCGGTGCCGACCCGCGCGTCTTTACCCGCGGACACCGCCAGCCGTGGTCTCTGACCTACGACGCACCGACGGGCCTCGTTTTGGAGGCCGAGAACGGCGGGGACCTGACCGATGACTTCGATGAAGTGAACAGCATCGTTTCGGGAGCCAACTTCGGCTGGCCGAAGGTCTTTGGACCCGGCTTGCAAACCCTCACCCGCACCAACCACGTGGACGGCTTCACTGACCCTTGGTTTCATTATCCGCGCAACACCGGTGCTTCCTGCGTCGGGGCTTTGATCTACCGGGCCAGCGCCTCGGGCAAGGGCTTCCCCGATAAGTACCGCGGAGCACTTTTCTATGCCGATTTCAGCCGCAAATCGATACGCACGGCCTCAGTGAATCCCAAGACCGGAAAGACCGGTCCGGGCGAGGCCTTCCTGCAAGGTCTGCCGGCGGGCCCCTTGGCCATGCAACTCGGCAAGGACGGCGCTGTTTACTTCATCACTCATGGTGGCGGCACCAAGAGTTCCACCACAGACAGCGTGGCGCGGATCGTCTGGAAGCAGCCTTGAAGGGTCTAGGCTCTCAGCTCCCTTTCAGCCGCCAAGGCCGGGGAGCCACTCTCACTGAGCGACGTCGCCCTAATAATCAAAATAAACAACGGCAACCTCTTTTTAAGGAGTGACCGGGATGCTGAGCCGGATGCTCATGCCTCGCGGTTGACGCCGCACGAGGCTCAAAGACCCCTTAGAGCGACGGGTAAATGCGCTCATGTTCTGAAGACCAAATCCTTTGGAATGATTGTCGGGGTCGAACCCATTGCCATCATCTTCTACGGTCACCCAGACCGTGGAAAGCGCGGCGTCAGCCTCCAAATGGATCCGCACCGTCTGGGCTGCACCATGGCGAATGGCGTTGCCTATCAGTTCTTCGGTAAAACGGCACACTCTGAAGAGCACCTCGGATGAAAGGATTGGAGAACCAGCAATGGAGTCGTCGACCTGGCAACGCACTCGAGATTGTGTCTCGAAGTGCCGACTAATCCCCTGCAGTTGGGCCACGAGGTCAGGAATAGTTTTGAGTCGGCTGGCCCCATCGGCCAAGAACCGACGGAGCTCTCGCCGCAACCCTCTGTTGAAACTTTTGTGCTTCGAACTCGAGAATTGGGAACACGGACCGTTCTTGTCGATGGAATCGGTTCAAGACCACCCTCAGGCATGAAAAAGCCCCAAGTCAGCCGAGTGTTTCAGGCCTGGGCGGTCGCAACGGTCGCCTGGATTCTCCACTCGGGCCCCAGCCTTCAGGCCGCTACGGCCCACCTGCCGCGCAGCACTCCGGAGCGTCAGGGGGTTTCTTCGGCCGCGCTGCTGTCGGCCATCGAGACCCTCGACCAGGTGGAACAGGTGCACAGCCTCATGATTGTCCGACACGGGCATGTGGTGGCCGAGGGTTGGTGGGGCCCGTATGACGCGGAAACCCCGCACGAGCTGTATTCGCTGAGTAAGAGCTTCACCTCGACCGCGGTCGGCCTGGCGGTTGGAGAGGGATTGCTGCGGGTGGATGATCTCGTGCTGAAGCACTTGGGATCGGAGGGCCCAGAAAAACCCAGCGCCAACCTCCAGAGCATGAGGGTCCGGGACCTCCTAACCATGAGCACCGGGCATCAAGACGAGCCTGCAATCGCTCCCGGTCAGATTTCCGCACGGTCTTTCTTGGCTCAACCGGTTCCCCACAAGCCGGGCACCCATTTCAAATACAATACGCCGGCCACCTTCATGCAGTCCGCCCTGGTCCAGAAGGTCAGCGGGCTGACGACGCTCGAATACTTACAACCGCGCCTCTTTGCTCCCTTGGGTATTACCGGGGCGCGTTGGGACACTAATTCCCAGGGAATTAGTTTGGGCGGCTATGGCTTGCGACTGCGCACTGAAGACATCGCCAAGTTCGGGCAACTTTACTTGCAAGGCGGGAAGTGGGAGGGCCGACAACGGATCGACGCCGACTGGGTCCGCACCGCGACGTCTCGGCAAATGTCCAACGGCAGCAACCCGGAAAGCGATTGGGAACATGGCTACGGCTACCAGTTCTGGCGCTGTCGGCATGGGGCCTTCCGCGGCGACGGGGCTTTTGGTCAGTTCTGCATTGTCTTGCCGGAACAGGATGCGGTCATCGCGGTCACCAGCGGCGTCAGTGACATGGCGGGCCTGCTCAACCAACTCTGGAACACCCTGCTGCCGGCCTTCCACAAGGGCCCTCTTAAAAGCGATGCCCCTGCCCGGGAACGCCTCGAGCGTCGCTTGCTCGGCCTTCAGGTGCGCCTGCCCTCGGGCGGCACCACCTCACCCGTCGCGGCGACCGTGCTGGGCAAGACCTTCCGATTCGGGACCAATGACAGTGGCCTCGAATCGCTCACCCTGGAGACCTCCGGGCCCGAGGGGTGGCTCTTGACCCGCACTTTTTCTGGCAAGACAGAGTCGCTGCGCTGCGGTCATGCCCGCTGGATGACCGGCCATGGCCATTTGGGCGACGCCCCGCGCGGGACCATCGGCTCTTTCGGGGATGAAGCCCTCGGTGCCAGCGCTGCGTGGACCTCGGACGACACGTGGACCGTTAAGATCTGTGCCCGCGGCACCCCCTTCCAAACGACCTACACCCTGAAGTTCACCGATCAGGATCTGACTCTCACTCCCCGCTCCCAAGTACGGTTCGGGGGATCGCCGGGTGCATCCATCCAAGGCCACCGCTGACTGAGCATTCCCAGAACACTTCCGTGATTGGGCGATTTCTCCGAAAACACCCACGTCTGCGGCGCCGGACCGCTCGGAGATCGGTCCCTACCTCGGAAGCTCATCCAGCCACAGCAGAGAGTCCTCCCAAAAATCCACCTCACCCACGCACCTCCGAGGTAAGGCGATTTCTCCGAAAGCGCCACGTCCGCAGACATGGAACATCGCAGAGCAGGCCCACCGCAGACACGGACCGCCCCAACGACTGAGTCCAACACGGTCCTTCGTTGACCGTTTTTCTCCACCGCATTGACCCGGGTGAACTTTCGAGGCATTGGTTTAGCTGTTCGCATCATTCATGGAGACTCATCCTGATCTCATTCATTCTCGGACGGAAGCGGTGCGCCTGCGTTTGCTGCAGCACCCGATCTACCAGCGTGTGGACCGACCGGCTGCGATTCGCACCTTCCTCGAGTCCCATGTCTTTGCTGTCTGGGATTTCATGTCGTTGCTCAAGCGTCTGCAACGGGACCTGACTTGTGTGACTCTTCCCTGGATGCCCGTGGGAAATCCGGAAGTTCGATTCCTCATCAACGAAATTGTCTGCGGCGAAGAATCCGACCTCGGACCAGAGGGCAGGCGCTCCAGCCACTTCGAACTTTATCACCGGGCCATGCGGGAGGCGGGCGCCGACACTTCGGCCATCGATACTTTTCTCGGAGCCATCCAGGCCGGCGAATCCCCGGAGTCGGTCCTCGCAAAACCCGGTCTGCCGCCCGGAGTCCGCCAATTCACGGGGTTCACCTTAAAGCTCGCCTGCACCGGCCAAATTCATGAGACGGCCGCCGCCTTCACTTACGGACGCGAAGATGTGATCCCGGAGATGTTTCTACCCTTGGTCACCTCGCTGGTCAGTTCTGGCGAGTCCCAGTTCGGGCTATTGCGCTATTACTTGGAGCGGCACATCGCACTCGACGGAGGTCATCACGGGCAACTGGCTCGTCAGATGATGGAACGACTGTGCGGAGAGGATCCCCGAAAGTGGGAGGAAGCCGCAGCCGCCGCCTCGGCTGCCATCGAAGAACGGATCCACTTCTGGGATGCCATTCTGGCCGCTCTTCCGCC
>JBDKKQ010000233.1:0-7351 GCA_039796015.1 Verrucomicrobiota bacterium | reverse complement strand
TCGACGAAATGCCTACGATCCTAGGCCGGACAACAAAAATATCAGCACCGACGGATGCCCATAGGGCCTGAATTGAACCTCACACTAAAAACATCCTTTTCGCCTTCCTCTCACCCTCAGTCCTGACCTTGCTGGGATTTTCCTTCAGCCAGTTAAGGACGGACCCATAGTTGACGCCCGTCACCTCGCTCATTTCGATCTGGCTAAGCCCTTGTGGAGCATTCTTCAGGGCCTCTAGGATTTTCGCATCAATCTCTTCCCCACTCATCCTTGATCGACGTTCCTTCTTAGCCTCCGACTCCAGCCCAACATCAATTCCCAACTCCCCGCAGATGTGCTGAATCTTAGTGTTAATCTCAGAGATCTTCGCCTCGTGCCCCTTTCGCTCCACAAGGAGTGCCGCAAGATTATTGCCCGAAATGAGTGCCAGCTTGGCCTCAATTTCGCGCTTCTGATCTTCAATAATTTTATTAATTTCGCTCATGGTATGACATTCTATATTTTGGAAACCGGGAATTAGTGCACACAGCATTTCGTTGAGTTCAGTTTTCAACTGCTGAGTTTTGACGCCGCCACCAAAGAAATTAAAAAGTCCGCGACGGAGATGGGTGTCGCCGAAATTAGTTAAGGTATATTTGAGTTCAGTTTGATGGGCAGCAAGGGTTTCGGCGATTTGGGCGGTTGTCGGCATTTTCTATTCTATAGCTCCAATAAATTATTAATATTTATTTGCAGAAACAACAGTTTATAAAACGATTTAATTTAGTTTTTAAAACAGGCTTCAGCCAATTAAATCGGTTGATTTTTACATTTAATTAGCAAGCAATATCACCCTTTGAATCAGCCGTGTTCACCAAGCAATTTCGGCATTCAAAAATTAATTGAGTTATAAAAGAGAACATAAAACAGTTTAACGCCGTGCCTATCAGCAAAACAGAACCAACCATCACTGAAACATGGAATCCTGATATCGGAATAAACACTATCGTCACCAACCCAATTACCATTAGAACCCATCCGAGTATGTTAAAAAACGTCGACCGCCCACAATCTTTTTGAGTTTTCATGATTTATTCTTTCTCCTAACCGGCCGATCATTGATCCCCATCATCACTTTTGGGACCTGACCCGTTGCTGGGTAACTTTCCAGAGCCGCAGCCCCTTTTTACAGCAACGGCCGCTCGAACGCCCTATTATTTTTCGCGGCAACGTCCAGAGCGCTCACCGTGTGGTCGGGGCGGTCTTTACGGAAGATCGGTTAAAACCATCGCGGCCTTCCGAGGCGCTCGTTTTGGCCGGATCCTCGGTTTCTTGACCGTCTGATGGCTTACCTAACCAAAAAGCGTCAGGCTGCGTTGGACTCTCATCTGAAAGGCGCGGTCCGACGAAACCGGTTGCACCAGGCGTTGGCTGCAGGGGAGGTGATCACCGTGGGTTCGTCGCTGTTTCATTGGTTTTCACACCGTCACTAAAGTGGGTTTTTCGGGCCACCCGGATGTAGCCCGAGGACTTCTAGGTTGGGGACCGATCTCCGAGCGGTCCTGCTCTGCGGTGGTCCGGGGTTGTTTGCCGCCCATCAATGTGGCCAGGCTGGATGCAGTCGGCGTCTACGGCGGTCCGGCTCTGCGATGGTTCATGTTTGCGGCAGTCCGTGTCTGCGGACGTGGCGCTTTCGGAGAAATCGCCCTACCTCGGAGGTGCTTGGATGAGGTGGATTTTTCGGCCACCCGGATGTAGCCCGAGGACTTCTAGGTTAGGGACCGATCTCCGAGCGGTCCTGCTGAAAACAGCGAGGAATCTCGCCGTTGGGCTGTTCTTGCGCTCGGGCGCTTTCCCGTTTCCACCGGCCATCGCCAAATAGGGCCGTGATCCTCTATAGGCTTTGGTACTTTCTCGCTCAATGGCGTCCGGCCCCGGTGCCGGATTCGGCCAAGTGTCTGTCGGCTTGTTCACCTCCCTCTGCTATCGCGACCTTGCGGACTTAGGAACGTGGGGTGACCCACGGCGTCTGACGGCTTGTTCAATCCCCTTTGCTATCGCGGCAGCACTTCAATCACAGGCGGAGCCGAAGCGGGACTGGCAGCGTTGAAGTCTTCGCCCAGGAGCGCGGCCACAGTGGCTGCCACCTGAGCCTGCCTCACCAACGGAATGCCACTGCGCTCACCCTGAGCCGGGGTATCGGGCCCCAGGACCGCCATCCACATGTAGGCCGAGTCGGCGATTTCTCGACCGTGACTCTTCCAGGCGATCGGTGCCGGGCCACGACCGTGATCGACGGTGACAACCAAACTGGTCTTGTCGCGGTATTGGGGCATGGATTGCAGGCGTTTCCAAAGATCGCCCAAAAAACGATCGAACTCGTGAGCCGATCGCAAATACCGCTCGTACTGACCTTCATGGGCCCAATCGTCGGTCTCACCGTAGGAGACATAGAGGGCGCGCGGTTTGAGTGTGTCGATGGCATGGAACGCGGCATACCGAACAAAGGTATCTAGCAAGACCCCTGACCACAGCGTCTTGCTGGGTCCGACCAGTTCATCCAAGGCCCGGGGCACCGGCATCCGGCGAGTTCCCGGAGGCACATCGAACCCGCTCCAAATGGGAAACCCCGCCCGCGGCCCGTTCAGTATCCACGGCAAGACATCCCAATTGACCACCGCCGCCACCTTGCCCCGGTAACCGGGCCGGGTATTGAGCCACTCAAAGACGTTGGTATTGGCATTGAGGAACTTGTCGTTGCTGTCGATTTTCGGATCGGCAATGCCCGTGAGAAATTCGTTGTAGCCGGGGTACGAAAAATTACGCCCATTGGTCACCCGGACCTCGGAACCCCGTTTTCGATTGCCCAGCAGTTGCCCTTGCTTGGCCACCGTCCCCCACAGAAATGGAAAGAGCACCTCACGGCTTTGCTGAGGATCTGAACGCCAGAACTCGGCCTTGAGTTCGTTGGTCTTGCCGACGTTGCCATACTGCTTGGAGATGAGGATTTCTTCAGCGCCTTGGAACACCTCTTCCTGCCTCAGGCCATCGGTCGTGACGAGGATCACATGGCGCGTCTTGTTCCGGGCTTGGGCTTGGAACAACAGCCCCAAAACGCTCACCACACAGAGGACGACGCGGAAACGAGAATAGAGATCGGTTTGGAATCGAGGTGGGAGAATGGCATTCACGACGGACCGAAGCGTGCGCACACCGCCAACTCGGGTCAACTGGCCCTCAGCGAAGGATCGACGAGGACTTGGCCACTGCAAAAATTGCGCGCCAGACAACGCGGCCAATTTCACTGTTTGTTTTCACTTGGGCGTCGGCGGATCAGGGCCATAGTGTTTGTGAAATCACCGCGCTTCCATGGGCTCAAGAATTCCTACTCCAAAAGGCACTCGCTGGGGGCGATTAGGCCTCGTCCTTCCCGGCTTGATGGCAGCACTCGGGCTGAGCGCCGCCGCGCCGAGCCTCGAATTCAATCGGGATATCCGCCGCATTCTGTCCGACAACTGCTTTCAGTGCCATGGACCCGACGCGGGTGGCGGCAAAGCGGGCAAGAAAACCCTGCGATTAGATTTACCCGAGGCCGCCTATGCTACCAGAGGTGACCACGCGGCGATCGTCCCCGGCCACCCGGAACAAAGCGAAGTCATCCGACGCATCCAGTCCAAGGATCCGGATGATCAGATGCCGCCTCCGGATTCTGGCAAGACCTTGTCGGCCACCGATCGAGCCATCCTTGAAGAATGGATTCGCCAAGGCGGCACGTATTCGCGGCACTGGGCTTATGTGGCCCCAACACGCCCCCCGGTGCCCGCCGTCGAAGCCCGGAATTGGCCGCGCAACCCCATCGATCATTTCATTCTGGCCCGACTTGAGCAGGAACGGCTGAAGACCAATCCGGAGGCCGATACTGAGGCATTGGAACGCCGTGCCAGCCTCGACCTGACCGGTTTACCTCCGGCCACGCATTCGGAGAACGAGGCCGAGCCCCGCGACTACGATCGATTCATCGACGGACTACTCGCATCGCGAGCCTATGGCGAACATTGGGCTCGCCTGTGGCTAGATCTGGCCCGCTATGCCGATTCCAGCGGGTATGCCGACGATCCTGCTCGAACCATCTGGGCGTATCGCGACTACGTGATCCGCTCGTTCAATGCGAACAAGCCTTTCGACGTGTTCACGCTGGAGCAACTCGCCGGAGACCTCCTGCCCGAACCAACGGAAGACCAGCAAATAGCCACTGCGTTCCATCGGAATACACTGACTAACAACGAAGGCGGGACGAGCGACGAAGAGTTCCGCAACGTGGCCTTGGTCGATCGCGTCAACACCACGATGGCGGTCTGGATGGGTACGACGATGGCTTGTGCTCAGTGCCACAACCACAAGTACGATCCCATTAGTCAGGAGGATTATTTCCGGCTGTTCGCCATCCTGAACAACACCGCCGACGCCGACCGTGGCGATGAGAGCCCGGTGATGCCCCTCTTCAACGACGAGCAGAAACGTTTCAAGTCCGAAACCGAGACCGAGGTCGGCCGTCTCGAAGCTATCCTCTCACGCTCCACCCCAGAGTTGGCCCAGGACCAGATTCTTTGGGAGACCCACGTTTCCAAGCCCCTTCCCTGGCAGACGATGATCCCTGCCAAGGTCACCTCCAAAGCCGGTGCCGCGATCCACTCCGGAAACGACGGCCTCGTCCGCGCCGGGCGCTCCGGCAAGACCGACTCCTATGTGATCGAGCTGTCCTCCAACGACGCTCAGCCGGTGCAAGCGCTCCGACTAGAAGTATTGCCCGAAGGTGGCACGCCTGCGGGACGCGTCGGACACGCTGACGGCAATTTTGTTCTCACTCAAATTCGGGCACGCATTGTTCCGGACAAACCCACCGTGCCCAAGGCGCGTCACGTCCGGATCGAGCTCCCGGGCAAAGAGCGAATCCTGTCGCTCGCCGAGGTTCAGATTTTTCAGGGCGACAAAAACGTGGCGCAGTCGGGCGAGGCCCGCCAAAGCACCACGGCCTTCGAAGGACCGGCCAAACTGGCCATCGACGGAAACACCAACGGCGATTTCAACGGGGCCCGATCTACTACTCACACCGAGACCTCCAGCAGTCCTTGGTGGGAGGTGGACCTAAAGAACACGGTGCCCATCGACCGCGTGACGATCTGGAACCGCACCGACGGATCGCAGGAACGCCTGAGCGGCTTCCGAGTGGTCTTGCTCGATGAAAACCGCGTACCGATCTGGGATCAGGTCGTAGCCGAGCCACCTAAACCCAGCAAGGAACTGCGTCCCGACGCCTCACGCCCGGTCGAATTCCGCCTCGCAGTGGCGGACTTTGAAGCCAAGGGATTCGAGGCCGCGCTGGTGCTCGCCAATTCCGATCCTACTCAGAAAGGCTGGTCGGTGGCTCCTCAGCTGACCGAGCGGCATCACCTAACGCTAGTCCCCACACATCCCTTCTCGGTGGGCCCCGGATCTAATCTGGTGATCACCCTCGATCATCAGTCTAAACAGGATCACGCCACCCTGGCGGCGTTCCGGGTCTCCCAAACCTCTGACACCCGTGCGGCCGAGATCTTGCAGATTCCGGCTCCGGTACTCTCGGCATTAGGGCGTCCCCCAAACAGCCGTACGCCGACCGACACGGCCACAGTGACCAGCCACCACCGTTCGGTGGCTACACGCTTGCAGCCCCAGCGGGAAAAACTTGCTGAATTTCGGAAAAAACTGGCGGAGCTGAAGCCGCATACCACGGTCCCAGTCTTGCGGGAGCTGGCGAGTAAGGATCGGCGAAAAACCCTCATCCAACTCCGAGGCAATTACCTGAATCTGGGGCAAGAGGTTCACGAAGGCCTGCCTTCAAGCCTGGGACTGGTGTCCACGGTCCAGCGCCCAGACCGTCTCGAACTGGCTCGGTGGTTGATGGACAAACGCAACACCCTGACCGCCCGAGTGGTCGCCAACCGCCTTTGGGAATCGGTCTTTGGAATCGGTCTGGTGCGAACCAGTGAAGAATTCGGTTCCCAAGGCGAACCGCCTTCCCACCCGGAACTCCTCGACTGGCTGGCGGTGGAGTTGGTGGACAGCGGCTGGAATTTGAAACACCTGCTGCGCCTGATGGTCACCTCGGCCGCCTACCGGCAGTCCTCCAAGGTCACTCCGGAGCACTTGGCCCATGATCCAGAAAACCGGTGGCTGGCCCGTGGTCCGAGATTCCGATTGTCTGCCGAGATGATCCGCGACCAGGCCATGGCCGTCAGCGGATTGCTCAGTGCCCGCATGCATGGTCCGCCGGTCAAACCGGCCCAACCCAAGCTGGGACTCAGCGCGGCGTTCGGCAGCGGCACGGACTGGGAAACCAGCATGGGCGAAGACCGTTTCCGCCGGGGCATTTACACCACCTGGCGTCGCTCGAACCCCTACCCCTCGATGTCCACGTTCGACGCCCCCAACCGTGAGGTGTGCTTGGTTCGCCGCGAACGCTCCAATACCCCGCTCCAAGCCCTCGTTACCCTCAACGACCCGGTGTACATCGAAGCCGCCCAATCGCTGGGCCGCCGCATGGCCCTGGCCCCAGGCTCAGTCCCCGATCGGCTCCGGACCGGATTCCGGCAGTGCCTCCATCGCCCGCCTTCTTCTGAGGAGTTAACGGCCGTCACCACGCTGTTGGAGCGCAGTCGCCAGCGCTTTCAGACCGACACCACAAAGGCCAAGCGCCTGGCCACCGAACCCATCGGTGAACTCCCTTCCGGCCTAGACGCAGTCGACGCGGCCGCATGGACCTCAGTGGCCAATGTGCTGATGAACCTCGACGAATTTCTGATGAAACGGTGACGCCGATTCACCCCAAGTACCCCATGAATCTTCAGATCGAAGCCCTGCAATCCCTCACCCGGCGACACTTCCTCAGCCGAACCGCCAACGGCTTGGGTGCCATCGCCCTGGGATCCCTCCTCAAGGGGAGTCTTCCCGCCGCCGCCGCGACACCCGCTACCTCAATGCTGGCGGCCCATAGTCCGAAGTTCCCCGGGAAGGCCAAGCGGGTGATTTACCTGCATCTCACCGGTTCACCGCCTCACCTCGACCTCTTCGACTACAAACCCGAATTAGTGAAACGCACCGGGCAGGATTGCCCCGACGCCTTCCTCAAGGGCAAGCGCTTCGCCTTCACTTCAGGAACGCCCAAGCTCTTGGGCACGCCGCGAACTTTTGCCCGTTACGGACAAGGCGGCGTCTGGCTCTCGGACGCCCTGCCCCACCTGCAAACCGTGGCCGACGAACTGTGCGTCATCCGCTCGATGACCACCGACCAGTTCAACCACGCCCCGGCCGAACTGCTGGTCTACACCGGGTC
>JBDKKQ010000232.1:0-2956 GCA_039796015.1 Verrucomicrobiota bacterium | reverse complement strand
AGAAGTTGCAGGACACCGGTCCGGTCCGTGAACGCGTCGGGGAATTCCAGACACCAGCTCCACGGTTTCCCGGGTGCTGCCTGATGTGGTTCGACGACCCATGCGGTCGCGCCGTCCACGGCAAAGCGGTGGCGCACGAATCCGTGCCATTGATCTACGCGGCCGCCCGGCCAGGGCGAAGCGGCCAAATCGCCCTTCGCAGCGGTGGCCGCAGAAGGAATTGTTGGGGTCGAGGGCGGCGAAGTTGTTTCCTTCGGATCAGCGGCCTTCAGGGCGGTCGATGCGATGAGCAAAAAAGCGCAGCAAAGCCACGGTGCGCAGGGTAGGGAGGGCATTTTGTAGCCAGTCTTTCCGTGGATTCGGAGTCTGTCCATGGGCCGTTGTTTGGAATATCGGTGGCACTTGTCCGAAAAGTTTTTAGAGAATCTGAGACAAAAGCGTTGACGAAAGAGGGCAATAGAAAGCACCTTCCGCTCCCCAACGCGGGGGTGTAGCTCAATTGGTTAGAGCGCTGCCCTGTCACGGCAGAGGTTACGGGTTCGAGTCCCGCCACTCCCGCCATTTTCCCCAGCGTTGAAAAACCGGCCTCAAAGCCGGTTTTTTGCTGCCCAGAGCTTTTTGGCCTCCAGAGGTCTCCATCGACCTCCTGGGCCACAGGCCGGTAAGAACACGGGATTGAAACTGTTAAAACACGGGGTCTGCAGCGGAGTTTGAGAAAACCACGCGATCGGCTAAATACGCCCAGCGCCCAAATGATCCACCTGACTCTGGATCCAACTGGTTTCAAGCTCTTGTCGGCCACCGTCTGCACCTTAGAGACCGCGCGAACCAGACCGGTCGGCAGACTTCGCTGCTCCAGTACCTGCCATATCATGGATGATCGAACCCTCCCGGGGGCGATTCTGGAACATGGTGGTTTCAGCAATCGAAAGCCCAAGCAATGTGAGCGATGTCCGGAACCTGCCGACGGTCCTCAGATCCTTCGAATCGGGTCATTGACCCGTTATGTAAAATGTAATATTTAGGATTAACTTATTGATATCTGCATTCGTTTAGTAACATGTGGTCACCATGACTGAAACCGACCAAACCTTGGCTTTGGTGAAGCGCTTGGGGCTGGTTCGTCCGAAAGACCTGAACCAACATGGCATTCCGGTCATCTACCTCCGGCGGTTGCTCCACCGCGGTGAACTCGTCCAACCAGCCCGAGGCGTTTACGCCGTCACGGGACACGAGCCCACGCTGCACCACAGTCTCGCGATGGTCAGCAAACGGATTCCCCGGGGCGTGGTGTGCTTGTTGAGTGCTCTTGCTTACCATGACATCGGCACCCAATTGCCCTCGGTCGTCTGGTTGGCGATCGACCAGCGCTCACGCCCGCTGGTTACCACAGATCTTCCCGCCAAGATCGTCCGTTTTTCGGCCCAGTCGCTCGTCGAAGGAGTCGAGGAGCACAGTGTCGAAGGTGTCACCGTGAGGATCACCAATCCGGCAAAAACCGTAGCCGATTGCTTCAAGTTCCGAAACAAGGTGGGCTTGGACATCGCCCTTGAAGCGCTGAGGGACGCGTGGCGCAAGCGCAAGGTTACTATGGTTGAACTAGACCGGTTTGCCGCAACCAACCGTATGACGAACGTGATGCGGCCCTACCTGGAGATGCTGACGTGAAGGAAAAGCCCATCCACAACTTGGCCGCTTCCGTCTACGACCGACTGCTCAAGCGGACCAGATCTGGCGCCGAGGACTTCCAATTCGTGCTCATGCGCTACGGTGCAGAGCGGCTGATGTACCGGCTGAGTGAGTCCCAATACTCCGCCAACTTCGTCCTGAAGGGCGCCATGCTCTTCCTGGTCTGGACCGGTGCACAGTACCGCGCCACGAAGGACCTGGATTTGTTGGCCCTCCAATCCGCATCGGTGGAAAGGTTGAGGGAGGTTTTCCGAGAGTTGTGCCAACTGCCGGTCGCTCCGGATGGACTGGTTTTTGAGGCCGATAACGTGCAGGCCGAGGACATCCAGGAAGACAGCCTTTACCACGGCGTTCGGGTGACCCTGCTCGTCGGGGCCTTTGGGACGGACCACCAGTTCGAGATCCAAGGTCGAGAGGATTCGGTAGATCCGGGACAGGCTGGTGGTCGTGGGGTCCGACTCGATTTGAGAGAGCGCTGCCTGGGACAGGCCGCACTGGGAGCCGACCCCCTTTTGGGTCAGTTGCCGTTCATGACGGTACCCTCGAAGAATCGCCCCCAACTGCTCGGGAGTCCGGGCAACGAAATCAGTCGTATTCGTTAAAGAAAATTACACTAATAAATATCGTAAACAAAATAAACCAAAGGTATTTACTTTAAGGTATCAAAAAACAACGCAGCGCATTGCTGAGGAAAACCGATGCAGGTGGCACCATCCGATGCCCCTCACTTGAGAGTGCCTGTCCGCTTCCGGACTGGTTGGAGGTCTATGCCGAGGCGGTTTAATCAATTGGTGAAGGTTCCTGTCAGTTGGGCGAATCCATTGGCGGCTCCAGCCATCCTTGAACCCACCCTCGCCCCCGCAACTTGACCCGCACCCGTGGCCGCGAGACCTTTGGTGCCTGTTCATGACGAAATTGTCCCGCGCCCTCAGACCCCTGCTTTCCGCCCTGCTCTTGGCAGGAGGATGTGGGTTATCTGGGTTGTCTGGGTTGTCCGCCTCGGTCGGGTCGGCTGGGCAAGACTCCGAGGTGCGGTTCGGCCCGTTGGCCGAGGAGTTCCCGCTGACGCTGCGCACCGGGCAGCGTGGCGAGGCGCTGGGGCCGCTCTTCCATTGGCAGGAGACGCCCGAGGCGTGGGGTTGGGGGTTTTCGCCTTGGGTATCCTACCAGCACGAACCGGGCGTTGAGCGGACGCAGGCTGAGTTCCTCTACCCGCTGGTGTCCTTTGACCAGTACGGCTCGCAGTACCGTTTCCACATCGTGCAGT
>JBDKKQ010000231.1:0-5403 GCA_039796015.1 Verrucomicrobiota bacterium | reverse complement strand
GGAAACCCTTTGAGGGCCGAAATCCCACGGCCGATGAGTGGGAATTGCCGGCCGCCGCCCTGGCTAAATTAGATCCTCGGTCTCGCCAGCCAACCCAGGCCTTACTGGACGAACGCCTCCGACTCGAACGCGCCATAGCCGGCGGCGTGGCCTCGCAACAGGCCTTTGCTGGAATCTTCCGCAAACCCGACCGCATCCACCTGCTACACCGAGGGGACCCCGAACAGCCCGGGCCCGAGGTGGCTCCATCGGTGCCGGAGGTCTTGGGAACCGTGCGCCTGCCAGCCGACGCGCCGGAGCCCGAGCGGCGACGAGCTCTAGCCCAATGGCTGACCCAACCCGATCAGGCCTTGATCGCTCGGGTTATGGTGAACCGGATTTGGCAGGGACATTTTGGGACCGGCCTGGTCGACACACCCAGCGACTTTGGACGCACGGGCAGCCGACCCTCCCATCCCGGCCTCTTGGATCGGCTAGCCCGCGAGTTCATCGCCAACGGTGGATCCGCCAAGCACCTGCACCGGTTGATCGTGCTGTCGTCCACTTACCGACAGTCCTCAAGCCATCGGAAAGCGGCGGCGGCACTGGACGCCGAAGCTCGGCTTCTCTGGCGCTACCCACCACGACGTTTGGGCTCTGAACCCATTCGCGACGCCATGCTTGCGGTGGCCGGAGAACTCAATCGACAACGCGGTGGCCGGGGTTTCGACCTCTTCGATCAACGCGGAGGCCTCAGCGGATTCAAACCGGTGGAGTCCTTTCCGGCCAACGGCCTAAGACGCATGATTTACGCCCATAAAGTACGCCGAGAACCCGAGGCGGTGTTCGGAGCCTTCGATTGCCCCGATGCCGGACAGAGCACGTCACGGCGGCGCGAATCGACGACCCCCATCCAAGCCCTGAATCTTTGGAACAGCCGCTTCACGCTGGAACGCTCGTCCGCCTTGGCCCGTCGGGTGCGACACGAAGCCGGAGCCCGCCCGCAAAACCAAGTCCAACGGGCCTTCCTACTGACCCTGTCCCGACCCGCTACCCGGGCCGAAGAACAAGAAGCCCTAGAGGCTCTGCGAGGGCAGGATCTCGAGGTGCTGTGCCGGGCCCTCTTTAACAGCAACGAGTTTCTCTTCATTCCATGAACCCCGGGGCTGAATCGCTTTCTTTCCAGGGGCATGGACTGCTCGACCGCCGCGGATTTCTGGGCCGCAGCGCCACCGCACTCGGCTCGGTCGCACTCACCCACTTGCTCGGTCGAGAGGGTCTTCTGGCAGCCCAACCGGATGTGAGCGCTGTCCTTGCAGACCTGGCCCACCCCAACCGTCCGCGTCCGCCGCACTTCTCCCCGAAGGCCCGGAATGTCATCGTGATCTTCTGCGCTGGAGCGGTCAGCCAACTGGAAACTTGGGATTACAAACCTGAGCTCCACCGCTGGAATGACAAACCCATGCCGGGCGGACCTGCTGTGACGTTCCAGGGACCGGCCGGAAACTTGGCCCGACCTCAGTATGCGTTCCGACCGCGCGGGCAAACCGGCAAGATGGTCTCGGACCTCATCCCGCACCTCGCCGAATTGACCGACGACATCGCCTTTGTCCATTCGCTCACCAGCAAGAGCAACACCCACGGGCCTGCCGAGAATTTTCTCTCCACGGGCTTCGCACTGGATGGGTTCCCCAGTATCGGGTCGTGGATTGGCTACGCGTTGGGAACCGACAATCAGGATTTGCCGGCCTTCGTCTCGCTCCTCGACCCTCGTGGCGTCCCGCAAAATGGATCGAACAACTGGGGTTCGGGCTTCTTGCCGGCCACCTTTCAAGGAACGACGTGGAGCGCTCAAAATCCGGTGCGTCACCTGTCAGCCCCAGGAATCACCCGCGACGCCGATCAAGCCGCCCGCCGCCTGCTGGGGCAGTTGAACCAGCGCCACCTCGAAGAGCACCCCGGTGACGAAAAACTCGCTGCCCGCATCGCCAGCTATGAGTTGGCGGCGCGGATGCAGCTCAGCGTTCCGGAGATCAGCGATTTGTCCACTGAGCCGGCCCATATCCTGAGAGCCTACGGAGCCGACGACACCGGCAATCCCATTAAGGCCGGATTCGCCCGCAACTGCATCTTGGCTCGCCGGCTCGTCGAACGGGGCGTGCGGTTTGTGCAACTCTTCAATGGGGCTTATGCCAGTGGCGGTGAACTCAATTGGGATGGTCACAACAAACTCAAGGAACAGTACGACCGCCACGCGGGCATCCTCGATCAACCGGCCGCCGCCCTCATTCGGGACCTCGGACAGCGGGGTCTTCTGGAGAACACCCTCGTGGTCTGGTGCACCGAATTCGGGCGCATGCCATTTTTCCAGAAGGGAGCTCAAGGAAGGGATCACAACCCAGACGGTTTCACGTCTTGGATGACCGGCGCCGGGATTCGCAAAGGTGTGAGCCATGGTGTGACCGATGAACTCGGACGAGCGGCCGTGAAGGACATCCATCCGTTGTACGACTTCAATGCCACCGTCCTGCACTTGCTCGGTTTGGACCACGAACGCCTGACCTTTGAGCACAACGGGGTTCAACGGCGCCTGACCAATGTCGAAGGCCACGTCATCCGTGAGATCTTGGCGTGAGGACGGAGGATCTTATTGCGGACCGATGGGTCCATCCTTGCCTTGCGACCACTTCGGGCCTACCGATTCCACCGACGAATCCCTGAGCGATCCTCTCCGCCGCTCCCGGTTCTGAGCACCCCAAACGCATGTCCCAACTCATCGATACCCCGATCCCTTGGTGGCAAGTGATGGCCATTGGCCGCAACCCCCGAACCACACTGATACGGCTGGCTATCACGCTGGTGATCGTCTTCGTGGGTTTCCGGATGTCCATCCAACCCATTCTGGTTCAGGGCATCAGCATGCAACCGACCTACCGGGACGGTCAGCGGCGCTTTCTCAACAAACTGGCCTACCGATCTGCACAGCCCCAGCGCGGAGACGTGATCGGTATCCGCGAAGCCGGCAAGCAAGTGCTCCTGCTCAAGCGCGTGATCGGTCTGCCGGGGGAGCGCTTGCGTATCGTGCAAGGCACCGTGCTCATTAACGGCGAACCCCTCGAAGAACCGTACTTGCTGCCCCCGACCAATGGGGTCCAGAACCCCGCCCGGTGGGCTGTAGAAGAAGTGCGACTGCAAGACGGTGAACTCTACGTCATTGGAGACAACCGATCCATGCGCCGGGACGACCATTATTTCGGAATCGTAAATCAGAACCGCGTTGTCGGGCGTCTGATGAACCCATGAGTTCGTTCCGTCGGAAAACCCTCATCGGAGTGCTCATCGCCGTGGCGGTCTGCGCGCTTTGGTGGGTCATCCCCTCCGAAGAAGAGCGCATACGCCGTGTCCTCGAGCTGGCTCGCTCTTCGGTCTCCTCCGAGGGCAAACCCGCCGATGGCTTGGCGCTGCTGGCCCGCGTGAGCCAATTAACCCAGTGCCTCACGCGCGATGTTGAAATTCAGGTGGATGTCTTTGGTGGGATCTCTGGAAATCTTGCCGGAGTGGATGAGGTTCGGGCAACCGCGGCGGGAATCACCCAACAATTCCCCGGATTGAAGGTCCAACTCAGCGAGATCCAAATTAGCGATCTCATGCCCACCTCGGCGAAGGCCACTGTGGTGGCTGCGATCGACACAGGTTCCCGGAATGGCCAGACCGCTCAGGAATTCGAACTGCGGTTCCGAAAATGGGAAGGTCGCTGGTACATCTCCAAGATCGCCACCGTTCAAGCTCTACGGGCCCGTTGATCCGTCCGTCCAGGGTTCTAGAGAGACTGTAAACCCTTGATGACAACCCGTGAAACGCCGTTACCTTTTAATCTCATGAAGACGCTGCTCATCTTCGGCTGCTTGGGACTGTCCATTGGCGGAGGCCACATTTGGGCCATCGCGCTCAACTTCGAACTCCCGGTAGTTATCTCCATCGTGGGAGCCATCGCCACGGTTTTGGGCGGGCTCTTGGCGGGCCTCATCGGCGCGTCCGACGAAATCGAGGGCTGAGGGGAAAGTAATTGTGGGCCAGCGAACAAAAATTCAGGCCCCATTTCATTCCACACTCATTCCTCACTTGCTTGACCGGTCAGCGACCGCCCTTGAGCAACTCTCGCAAAGTGCCTCGCGGATCGGCCACCAATTCAGGTGTCACCTCGAACTTCCGGACCTTGCTCGACGGCAGCGAGAACTTAAGATCACGGAACACCCGCTCGCACACGGTCATTAATCCCCGGGCCCCGGTATTTTCCTGACTGGCCATCCGGGCCAAACTCCGCAGGCCAGCGTCGGTGAAACCCACTTCGATTCCGTAGGCGCTGAAGGCCCGCTCATACTGGCGGATCAAACTACTTTCGCTGCGGCGTAGTACGTTGAAGAGGTCGTCAGCATCGAGTCCATGGCACGCCACGCGGACCGGGAGCCTGCCAACAAACTCCGGCTCCAATCCATACTGGATGAAGTCGCTGGTCATGGCCTCAGCAAACAGTTCATCGGTGCTCAGCCGAGATACTTTCGAAGCCGACGAGGGCACATCAACCGCACCGCTGGTGGCCGCCGTCAGCATTCGGGAACGAATGCGCTGGTCCATGCCGGCAAACGCACCGCTGACAATAAAGAGAATGTGCCGGGTATTAATCGTCTCGGGTTGAGCCGATGCATTGCCACGCATCGCAGTCATGGCGTTCTGGATTTGCGCATTCATGTCATTGGGCGAGACGAGCGGTACGTCACCGTCCTCCATCAGCTTGAGCAAATTGGTTTGCACACCCCGACCGGAGACATCCCGACCGCCGCCCTCGCTGCGGGTCGCTAACTTGTCCACTTCATCCAGATAGATGATGCCGTGCTCCGCCTGCTTCACATTGCCACCCGCCTTGCGCACGAGATCTCGGACCAGGTCGTCCACATCACCGCCAACGTAGCCTGTCTCACTGAACTTAGTGGCATCGGCCTTCACGAAAGGCACGCCGATGAGTTCGGCCGCCGATCGAATTAGGTGTGTCTTACCCACGCCCGTGGGACCCAGCAACAGGACGTTCTGCTTCTGGTAGAACGGGGCATCAACCCCTTCCTGGGTCATGCGCACATGCTGGAAATGGTCGCACAACGCCACGCCGAGAACTTTCTTGGCCTCGGTCTGACCGATAACAAAACGGTCGAGATGCCGTGCGATTTCTCGAGGCTTGAGTTTGAAAGTGAAACTTTCGGATGGGGCAGCCACCTCGGCGACTCCTGGCTTGGTCCAGGATTCCTTCTCGGTCCGGACCGGACGACGGCGGGGAGTGGCAGGACCCTGGGCGACGGGGCCGAGGGCATCGGGATGACCGGAAGGGATTTTGGACATGGTGGGCAACAAGTGAGCTGCTGAGGCAACCCT
>JBDKKQ010000230.1:0-4428 GCA_039796015.1 Verrucomicrobiota bacterium | reverse complement strand
CGCTCGATATCGCCAGTCCGGCTCGGGCCGGTCACCAGAGAGATCATGGAGGGCCAGTGGGTCCCGTGGAGTTGTTCTATCCGTTGGAAAGCATCCGTCAGGTCACCGAGCAATTGATCCTTTCGGGCCAATACCACGTGGTGCGGCGGCAATACGCTCAGAGCCCGACCTCCCGAAGTGCGGCTGTTGACCACCAGAGAGCCAGTTTGGGCCACCAGCACGTCACAGGTCGTGATGCCAACATCGCAGACCTCCAGATCATCGGGGACATAGCCGCCATCGGTGAACAAGGTGGGACGCGCCAGCGCGGTGGTGGCCGCGTCGGTCAACGGTGAGTGGTGAGAGGCTACGCGGGCCCAACCTTCGGCGTCGGCGATTTGTCGCAATTGCGCGTGTGCCTCAGACTCCGACTCCACACACCGGAAGTCGGTCTTCAATTCGGCCGAGGCCGCTGCGAAGCGGGTGAGATGCTCTTGAGGGGTAGAACCACCCGGCGGCAACCAAGTCCGGGCCACTTGGACCGGACGCCCCTGAAACGCAAAGACAGGTGCAGGAGCCACGTCGCGGCCATGCCCGCCGTGGCCGTGCGATCCCGGTTTGGGTGCAGAAACCTTAAGGGCCTCGCGAATGCGGGCCAGAATGCGTTCTTGGGCGTTCATCGGCGATTCCTCCACCATTCCTTGAAACTCTCCGGGGCCACGGGCGGCAGATCTCGAGTACGGGTCCAGGATTTTACGGGATCCAACGGGGTGCCCTGCAGGCGCAGGCGCAAGGGTTCCACGATACGCGCCACTTCTTGGCCAAACTGGTACAGGGCCGGGGTGTTGACCGCGAAGGCATGGGCTCGCCAAGCCAGTCGCTCGATCCAGGAAGGGGAGTCACCGACGGCATTGCGGCGGTTCTGCAGCAAGTGGTGGTGCAGGTCTATTTTGACCGGGCAGGCCTCGGTGCAGGCCCCGCAGAGCGAGGAGGCATTGCTGAGGTGTTTCCATTCTTGCACTCCGCGGAGGTGCGGCGTGATCACGCTGCCGACGGGCCCGCTGTAGGTGGTGCCGTAGGTGTGCCCTCCGACATTGCGGAAGATGGGGCACACATTCAGGCAGGCCCCGCAGCGGATGCAGTGCAGGGCGTCGCGCTGTTCGGGATCGGCCAGCAATTCGGTGCGACGGTTGTCGAGCAACACGACGTGCCATTCGATGGGGCCGTCGGATTCGCCGGGTTGCCGAGGTCCACCATAAAGCGTGTTGTAGCCGGTGACCGTCTGGCCAGCCCCGGCCGTGGCCAAGAGCGGCAGAAATAGCGCGAGATCTTCGAGCTTGGGCAGGATCTTCTCAATGCCTAGGAGTGTGACCATCACCCGGGGCAGGGCGGACGTGAGGCGGGCGTTCCCCTCGTTTTCGGTGATGGATACCATGCCGGTTTCGGCGATGGCAAAATTGGCCCCAGTGATACCCACATCGGCCTGGATGTACTTCCGACGCAGGGCCCGTCGGGCGATCATGGTCAACTCTTCGGGTTCCCGCGTGGGGGCACTGCCCAGTTCGCGTTCGAAGAGGTCGCTGATTTCATCCCGGGTCAGGTGCATCGCCGGGAAGACGATGTGGTAAGGCGGTTCCTTGCGGAGTTGGACGATGAACTCGCCCAAGTCGGATTCCACCACTTCGAAGCCGTCTTTTTCGAGGGCTTCGTTGAGGTGAATTTCCTCGGCGGTCATGGCCTTGGACTTCACCACGCACTTGGCCTTCGCGTCCTTGATGATGCCGCGGATGGTGTCGCGGGCCTCGGGACCGGTGGGGCACCAATGCACCTTCGTGCCCCGGGCCTCGATCTTCGAGGTGAACTCGGTGAGGTAGGTGTCGAGGTGATTGATGGCGTCCCACTTGGTTTCGGCCGCCGACTGACGGGCCGCCGACCAATCATTGAAGGCCGACTTCTTGCGGTCGCGGGCCACCTCGTACTTGCGCAGGGCGGTTTGGATGAGGCCGCGGTGGCGCAGGTTGCGGGTGATGGTCCCGGCGGCCTCGAGGAACTGTTGGGCGGCGTTGCTCATTGCGAGTCGAGGATTTGGGCCAGGTGGAGGGTCTTCAGTGGCTTGCCCTGACGACTGAGCAACCCTTGTAGGTGCATGAGGCAACTGGAGTCGTTGGACACCATGTACTCGGCTCCGGTGTCTGCGGCGCTGGCGCACTTCACTTCACCCATGGCCGTGGAGATCATTGGGAACTTGGCAGCGAAGGTGCCTCCGAAGCCGCAGCACGTCTCGGCATCGCCCATTTCGATCAGTTCGAGGTCGCGGACTTTTTCGAGGAGTTTTCGAGGGCCTGATTTGATGCCTAATTCGCGCAGGCCGTGGCAGCCATCGTGGAAGGTGACCTTGCCGGGAAAACGAGCGCCGAGGTCGGTGACGCCCAGTTTACTCACCAGAAAATCGGAGAATTCCCAAGTGTGTTCAGAGAGTCGCTGAGCGGCGGCTTCTTCCGGCCGACCGGCGTAGAGTTGGGGATAGAAAACCTTGAGCATCGCACCGCAGGAACCAGAGGCGATGACCACGGCTTCGGCATCTCGAAGGTGATGGAGGGTCTTGCCTGCGACGATCCTGGCTTCATCCCAGTAGCCGGAGTTGAAGGCGGGTTGGCCGCAGCAGGCAACCGCTTCGGGGCAGGTGACCCGGTGTCCCAGCCGTTCGAGGATGCGAACCATGTGCATGCCAACCTGCGGGAAGCAGCTATCGACGAAGCAGGGGATGAAGAGCGTGACGTTCATTCGTGGATTCCGGAGAGGAGACGCAGGTTCAAAAAGTCATGGGGCTGCTCAACGGGAGACGAGCAGATCATGGGCGTGACCGTCTGGGGTGAGACCATGGTGTCTGAGGGACCTGGATAGTTCCATTCCGGCTGAGCCAAAAAAGGCTGGCTCGAAGTGTGTGCCCCCGCGGGTGTTCATCTGCAAACGGTGGACCAGACTTGCATGGGGTCAATGGGAATGGGCGTCGGGTCTGCGGAATGGAACGCGGACGAAAAAGGCTTCATCCTAGGGCCGGCAGGCTGGCGGCGGCGATGGCTTGGCCGTGGCGCTTATCTTTTTCATCGGGCATGTGGAAGCGCACCTGGGCCGCCAGGGTTGGAAATTCGGCCGCCAACACCGATTTGGCTTCGCGCAAAATGACGTCACCGCCGGCGCCGCTGGTGACGCGTCCGAGGATGAGCACATGGCGCAGGTCGTAGAAGTCGGACCAGTGGGCAATGGCATATCCAAAGCAGGTGCCAATGGTTTGGTAAATTTGAGCGGCCCGCTCGTCACCGGCGGCCATGCGTTCTTGTACTTTCACCAGGCGCTCGGGCAACGGAAGGCTGGAGGCGATGTCTAGGCCTGAGGCGGGGATGAGTCGTCCGACGGCTTGTTGGCTGAAGAATTGTACGCCGCAGCCGCGGTCGCCGCTCCATTCGTCGGCAGGTCCGTCGGGGCGGTAGTCGACTGGGGCGAAGGCCAGTTCATTGAGCCAGCTGGTGATGTTGCCCTCGGCGGTGACGAAGCCGCCGGCGGTGCTGGTGCCCATTGAGACTCCGAGCACGGAGTTGACTCCCAGCGACATGGAGGCAGCGAGGGCGGTGACTTCGCCATCGTTCACTACATCAAAGGGGATCCCGTTCCATTTCTGGCGGAGGGTACGGAAGAGGTCTCGGACATGGGTGTCGAAGTCTTCTTTCGAGACGCCGCGGAAGAGCGAGGCGACCTTGACTTGGTTGTTCACATAAACGCCGGCCGCACTGCCACCGATGGCGTCGACACGGGGCAGGTGGGCGGCGGCGCGGTGGAGGGAATCTTGGATGCCGTCGAGGTGATACTGGGGGTTGGACTGAAAGTATGGATCCCAGACGATCTCTTCGCTGAAGACGACGTTGCCGTCTTGTAGGGCCGCTACTTTACGATCGGAGCCGCCGAGGTCGAATCCGATGCGGCAGCCCTCGAGATGGCGTCCCAGGGGTGCTGACGTGGCTCGGGCCGGGGGCGGGTTGTCGGTGTGGATGACATCGATGGGGCCGCCATAGATTCGCTCTCCGATGATTTCTGAGTCGAAGCGGCCGAGGGCTGTATCGCGATAATGGGCCTGAAGGTGGGCAGCTAAAGAAGTAGGCCCGCTGATCCAGATTCGCCGACCGCCGTAGGCCCACAGCAGGGTCTTGCACAGTCGTTCGACAAAAAACCCGTTGGCTTGAGCCTGCGGGTAGGAGGCTTCGAGGACGGCGGTGCTGTGGTGAAAGACGGAGCCGTCGGCCTGTTCGAGGGCGATCAGGACGGGGATTTTGGCCTCAGCAGCAAAGGCGCGGCGAGCGAGGGCGGCGGGCCGGAATCCCGGATCGAGAACGGGGGACAGTTTTGGGGCGGGCAACAGCGAAGCGGCGATCACGGGGCAAATCCTGCCGAGAG
>JBDKKQ010000229.1:0-6788 GCA_039796015.1 Verrucomicrobiota bacterium | reverse complement strand
ACCACCAATGAAGTTTGGACGACGATTCCGGGGGAAACGTTGCTTCAGGTTGTTGCGATCCAGAATGACCGACTGGACATTGTAGGTCGGTCGGCGCCTTCCAAGTTCTCTGCGGCAAGCTGGGGGCGGTACACTGCGTATTGGCCGACCCCTCGGTCGCTGGTTTGGATTCAGGAGGGGGGCTACGGCTACATGTCTTCGATGTGGATGCGCGGTGGAATGCTCGTTGGGGGTGACATGATGATCGCTCCGGGTCGTGGTTGGTGGTTTGGCGGCGGGAACACTCGCTGGCTGGCGGTGGATCTGACTGGCCCCGAGCGCCCCGTCTTCGTCGGTGACTACTTGCTGGGCGAGGGTGGCTCGGTCAGTTCTGTCACGGTCCGTGGGGGTAAGATGTTTGCCTCCTTGGCCCGCTATGAGTGGGTGCCGGCTGTTAAGCCTTCCGGGGCTACGATCCTCCCGTGGTGGGAACAGCAGGGATGTTGGGTGACCGAAAACACCTTGCACGTTCTTGATGCGACGGATGCTTCGGAACCGGTGCTGCGAGATTCGGTCCCGCTGCCTGGCGAGCTCAAGGGGGTCTCGCACGGAGGCTCAGTGCTCTATTGCCGGGTCGAAACGAACACGATCAAGGGCCTCTCCTCAGTGGCTCTTCAAGCCTTGGGCTATGATGGAATCAAGGCCCGACGCATCGTAGAGCGGGAACTTCCAGACTTGGGAGCCTACCCGGTTGCCGTCTTAGCCGACGGCCGTATCGCGGTGGGCTTCGAACAAGGGACGACTCTGGAGACCTGGGCCTTAGAGGCCGGTGGAAGCCTGACGACAGTCGCCCCCCGTGTGAAATTGGGTTTCACCGTGAACCGGTTCTTGGAGTTCGATGGCGCCTTGCTCGGGGAGGGGGATGGTTCGCTGATTCTCGTGGACACGCTGGCCAACCCGCTGCGTGTCCAGGCTCGGGGCGAACGACCCTGCAGTTTGTGGCTCGATCGATCTAACCTCGGTATTCCGACTGCCAGAGGTCTTTGGGTGGCCCGCGGCGTTTCGGGAGCCTGGTGGTTGCCATTCAGGAATCCCTGATTGAGACGCTGCGCCTGGAGGTTGTCACTTTTTGTCAGCCTCCTCGTTTGCTAGCCCCAAGATGTGGATTCCGGGGCCTTATCGTTCGTGGGGTGTTTGAAGATTTGCGAGGAAAGCCTTGACTCGATGAGGCGGCGGGTTCGAATGCCCAAGTCACCAGGTGTTCTTCCGATTGCGTAAGTGTGTCGGAAGAGGAACTCTAACAATATTACCTCATGAATTCCCCCATTTACAGCACGGCGGACCGTCGTGCCGCGTTCACTCTCATCGAGTTGCTTGTGGTGATCGCAATTATCGCAATTTTGGCTGGCATGTTGTTGCCGGCTTTGGCCAAGGCGAAGGAAAAGGCCATCACGATCCAGTGCCAGAATAATGTGAAGCAGATTACTCTGGGCACCCACATGTACGTGGGCGATTCGGCTGACTACCTGCCCGAGCCCAACTGGAATTCTCCGTGGCTCAAGAAGGGTTGGCTCTACGATGCCACCTTGGGGGCACCGCCGGACATCACCAGCCCGCGATGGAGCACCAACATTGCCAAGGCCTATGAGACCGGTCTCTTGTATGCCAACATCGGCAGCCCTGCTGTGTTCCGTTGCCCCGCCGACCGGACTAATAAGCCTGCGTGGAAAAGCCGGGCTCAGAAGATGTCCAGTTATCTGATGAACGGTGCGGTGTGTGGTTTTGGAGGCGTCTCTCCGGGTTCTTACAAGTCTTCGCAGTTCGATCCCAACGCCATCATTCTGTGGCAGGCCCTCGAAACAAATCCTGGCGATTTCAATGATGGATCCAGCAGCGCGGCAGAGGGGATTACCCGCGTTCATTCCATCGGAACTACCGTGGGTGTCGTGGACGGGCACACCGAATACCTGAAGACCAAACTCTTCTACGCTGAGGGGAATCTGGCTGCCAAGAATCGGCTCTGGTGCAATCCGGCCACTCCTAACGGACGCTGAACCTGTTTTCGATTCCTAAGATGACTCTCCGTTGTTCCACCCCGCTCGGACTGGCCCTGCTCGTCCTCGTCGCCACCGCCTGCAAGAAGGAGGATCCCATGGCGGACTTGGAGAAGTCGGCCGCGGCCATGGAAAAAGCTCCTGCGGCTCCGGCTGAAGGGGCGGCAGAGGCCGATCCCGGCCCCGCACCGGCCGAGCAGGTCAAGAAAGCCATCGCCGATTTCAAAGCCGGCAAGATGGAAGACGCTGTGACACGCCTTCAATTGCTGCGTGCTCAGCCAGTCATGTCGCCCGAGCAACGCATGGCCCTTCAGGACAATATCGCGTCGGTGATGCAGGAAGTTTACGCGATGGCCCAGAAGGGCGATGTCCGAGCCAAGGCAGCCGTGGCGCAATACGAGCGAATGCAGACGGCGCGTTGACCTCGCCCGAAAGTAATCGACCCGGTTCTGCTGAACCGGGTCTCTTCTGCGGCTCGAACTATCGATTCTCTGGCTTGCCGTTGCTCAGGACTCCACGCAATAGACTTCAGGGAGCCTTGATGTCAGCGGCCGCGTGAAAACCGACGAAACCGGTGAGTTTGAAACCCGCCGTCTCCAAAAGTTCAACGCCTCATCCATCGGCTTTCTTCGTGTTTGTTGCCCAAGCGGATCCTGATTCGGTCTGTAGGGCCTTGAACGCACTTGGGTGCCATTGAAAGAAGTAGGAAACGCGGCCGCTCAATCCGGAAGCCCTTCTCCAGGAACAGGGCAAAACCATGGCTTTCAAACCGGCAAATTTCTGTGGGTTCCAGAACGTCGATGACACCTTGAGCAGGGGCCGGTCGCGAGGGCCAGTTTGAGCACCGCTGAGAGGGCTCTGACAGGCCGTAGATCAGTCTTCGGTCGGCTCTTCGTCTGGTGACTCCTGTGGCCTCTTAGACTGGGCCGGGGATGTTCCCAGGTTCTCCGATTCCTCCAGCACCGGTTCCTCAGGCGCTTCGACTGACGGGGCCTCCGGAGGCGCCAACTCTACCTCGATCTCGCCGAAGTCCTCGCTTTGGATGACTTGCAGGTGGCGTAGTCGAGTGAGCTCCAGCATGGCCAGGAAGGTGACCACCACTTCGCTGCGGCTGCGCGCCTCGGCAAAGAGTTCGCTGAAGCGAAAACGCCCCTTCTCTTGGATCAGGATCCGAAGTGCAGCCATCTTCTCCGAGACAGTATACGGATCAGCCTGGATCTCGCGGACATCGTCGCGTTCACCAAAGCGCTTCAGGATGACACTGACCGCCTGAATTAGGTCGAAAATCGAGACTGGCTCCCGGCGCTGGGGTTCGATCTCTGGAAGAACAACCGGTGGCGATCGATGTTCATAGACCTGATCCATCCGGGTTTCTAGCGACTGAAGCTCGGCGGCGGCGTCCTTGAATTTCTTGTATTCGACCAACCGACGAATGAGTTCAAATCGCGGATCCTCTTCGTCCTCCTCGCCGATCTGAGCCTCGGGTTTTTGGTCGGCAGGGAGAAGTTCCCGGCTTTTGATGTAGATTAGGGTGGCCGCCATCACCAGGAACTCGCCAGCGATCTCGAGGTCCAGTTCCCGCATCTGGTCGATGTAGGCAACGAACTCCGAGGCGATTCGAGTGAGGTTGACCTGGTAAATGTCGACCTCCTGCTTCTTGACCAAGTGCAGCAACAAATCCAGAGGCCCCTCGAACACGTCGAATTGAACCCGGTATTCGTTCATTAGCCCGAGCGGTATCTGTTTCCAGCGCGACAGATCGATGGCGGAACCCGGGGGATCTAGGGGTAGAAAAGGATCCGATTCAGGGATGCTTATCGGAGCAGCGATCAGGTCGGGGTTCATGGCCTGGGGGTCACAGTTTTTAGCGGACTACCAATGACACATGGCGGTGCCCGGCTTTTTCGCTCATCCAAGAACGCAGCAGGTCCACGATCCAGGCCGACCACTTTCGGCACTCTGGGCACCAGTGTTTGCGTCCGGTGATCATTTTGACGCAGCCGCGCAGGCCGGAGAATTCTACGGTCTGAGAGCTGGATTCGAGGGCCATGGTCAACTGTGAGAGTAAGGCTTTTTGAAAGGCCAATTCGCCCAGTTCGCCCGACTCGACCGCGATGGCCTGCAGATCTCCGCGCCAGACCACTTGAGGCGGAGCCAGCGCACCCTCGGGTTCCGCTGCCGGGGGGGCAATGGTCGTTACCTCTGCCGTCATGCCCAGTCCCTGGAAGACCTTTGACAACGCCGTGGTGAATTCGGCCACCGTGACATGGCTCTGTCCGAGTTCGTCCTTGAAGTAGTGGAGCACTCCGGCCGCAGCCTGCTTCATCCACTCGGGATCCACCTGATTGGCGGCACTCCCGGCCAGTTCGAAGGTTAGATGTTCCGCGGAGCAGGGGATGTAGTGCCCCCCCTCTTGAGCGACCAAAAGAAAATCATCGCGGAGGGCGATCATGATGGGCGCTTCCCTTTGGCTGCCGCCTCGGCCTCGGCGATCAATTCCAATTGCCGCTTGTCTGCGATCGGCAGGGAGCCCAAGCGCTCGACCTCGCTGACGAAATCCGTGGCCTCCTCGAAGTTACGGTAAATGCTAGCGAAACGAACGTAGGCCACTGGGTCGAGATTTCGCAACTCCCTCATAACCCGCTCGCCGATGGCACGGGAGGTAGTTTCACGATCGAAGCCCTCCACCAAGCCACCTTGGATGCGTTCGACGGCACTGGCGATGTCATCCTCCGAAACTGAACGTTTCTGGCAGGCTCTCTGGAGGCTGGAGGTCAGCTTTTCTTTGGAAAACACCTCACGACGTCCATCGCGTTTCACGACCATCAACGGGTCGTGTTCGATTTGTTCGTAGGTGGTGAAACGGTTCTCGCAAGCCAAGCATTCGCGCCGACGCCGGATGGTGGCCCCTTCCTTGGAGGATCTGGAGTCGATGACCTTGTCATCCTGACCGCCGCATTTGGGACAGCGCATATTTGGAGGTAACGATCAATCGGCAGTGGCCTAAGACGAGGTAAACCACTATCGGTAGTGTCGTCAAACCGTTTGCAGGGAAACTTGCTCACAATGGAGGCTGGATCGGGCCGGCATTTTGCCTCGCGGATTCAGCGGATTGAACCGGAGGCCTGACAACGGCTATGAACTGGGTAGTCTGTGCCCATGAGCAAGGCCTTGGTGGAAGTTCGAGGGGTTTCCAAATCGTTCCGGACGGGGGATCATAAGGTTCGGGTCTTGGATGAGGTCCACCTCAGCGTGGCTGCCCAAGAGAGCGTAGCCATTGTCGGTCCCAGTGGATCGGGCAAGAGCACGCTCCTCAATTTGTTGGGAACGTTGGATCAACCGGACCAGGGAACCATCGTCATCGACGGCAAGAATCTGGCCATGATGGCCGGAGATGAACTGGCGAAGTTCCGTAACCTCAACATTGGCTTTGTCTTCCAGTCCCACCACTTGCTTCCGCATTTGACGGTGCTGGAGAATATTTTGGTTCCGGTGCTGGCCCAGGCCCATCAGGTGGGTGAGGAGATCCTGCTCCGGGCCACTCAATTGCTCCAAAGAGTGGGACTCTCGGATCGCGAGAAACACCTGCCGGGCCGTCTTTCGGGCGGGGAGCGTCAGCGTGTGGCGGTGGTGCGGGCGTTAATTAACCAGCCTCGCTTGATATTGGCTGATGAGCCCACCGGGGCCCTCGATCGCGTCTCAGCGGCGGAGGTCGGTCGCTTGCTGCTCGAGCTCAATCGCGAGCACGGAATTACCCTCGTTGTGGCCACCCATTCCGAAGAACTCGCGGCGCGAATGGATCGGATCATTTCGATGGAAAACGGCACTCTAGTTTAAGGACGGTGGAGAAATGGGCCCCGCTTCGTTGAGGTCCCCCGCGAGGCAGGAAGGATTGAGGTTTCGCCAAGCGCCGGCCGATCCCTCATGGTCACCCCATGATTGAGCGACGGGACTGGAAACCCGAGGAAATCCTCCGACTGACCCTTCGGGTACTCATCGGTTTCGTTTTGTCTGGCCTCCTTCAGTCGCTGGTGATGCACCCGAATACCACCGGCGCAACGCTGATGGCACCGTGGAAGGCCTTGGTTCTCGGTCAGTTGTGTTTCCATGCCATCGTGGTGGCAGCGATGGTGAGTTTCATGAGGAATCAAGGCCGCACCTGGAGCGAAGGCTTTGGATTGCAGGTGGGAGGGAGTGCTCGCGCGGTGGGGGTGGGTGTTCTGGCGGGGCTAGCCTTTCTCCCGGCGGCCTACGGACTGCAATGGGCCATTGGTTCCTGGCTTCAGACCATGGGGGTCGAATTGCCCGCGCAGACGGCCATTGGGATTCTCACCGAAGCTGATACCTGGGGGCGTGCTGCGATCTTCTTCACGGCCGCACTGGGTGCTCCCTGGGTCGAAGAGATGCTGTTTCGAGGCGTGGCCTTTCCGTTTTTCCAAGACCTTGGATGGCCCCGTCTGGCTCTGTGGGGAACTGCGCTCGCCTTTGGTTTGATCCACGCCAATCGGAGTGTCCTGGTGCCGCTGACGGTCTTCGGATGCCTCCTGAGCCTGCTGTACCAGAACTCCGGAAATCTTCTGACGCCCATCGCTGCGCATGTGACTTTCAATACCGCCCCCTTTGTCTTGCTGGCTTTGGACATCCGATTGGATCGCTAAAACGTCACCGGGTCTTTGGGACTTCCGGCTCGACCGGCAGGGTGTCGGCCGACACGGTTTTCGGCATGACGGGTTTTGCGCACACCGAATGGAAGCA
>JBDKKQ010000228.1:0-3139 GCA_039796015.1 Verrucomicrobiota bacterium | reverse complement strand
TCGCCCCAGTTCTTGTGCGTGTGGCCACCGGTGAAACCCATGCCGCGGCCGCCGTCGATGCGCTCGTGCACCCACATCATGGCCTCGCGCCGACCGGAGGCTGCGACGATGTGGGCGTAGGGTCCTGGCGGGTAAACGTAAGGGCCTTTGCGCACGGCGTCGGATGGAGCGTCTTCGAGCAACCAGGTGACGGGGCGGCCGTTCTCCAACCAGCGCATATTGACGTACCATTCATCGCGGGTGGAGAAGGGTTTCACGCCGCGGCTCACCGGGTGGTTCGGGAAGGTGGTGAACTTCGGGCTCCACATCGGATTGATGCTGTATTGGTGCTCATAGTGCCCGCCAATCCATCGGATCATGGCGTCGCCGGGGTCGCCGGCGGGCACCTCGACGCCGTAATGGGCGAAGCCGAGTCCGGCCCCGCGCGAGGACAACCGATCGATGAAGGCCATGCGCTCCGGCTTGATGGCCGGATGTCCGCCACCGCCGTCGGCGTAGATGAGCAAGGCATCCACCCGTTCCAAGGCCGCGTTGTCATCGACCGTTTTGCCGCCTTCGACCTTGGTGGGCCATCCATTGGAATACACCTGCACCTCCAAATTTGGCACACCAGCCAGCGCCTTCTGGAACAGCAGACAACCGGCCCGGAACTCGTGCATTCCGGAGGGATGGCTGGGACGTCCAGCAATGAGTGCGATGCGGTGTGTCTTGGCGGCGTCCTTGGCGAGCAGGGAGGTTGTCGGCGTCAGCAACAAGGCCACCAGCGCGGCGATGGCGGCGGGCAGGAATCGATTCATGGATGTGGAGTCAGGATTTTCGGTGAACTGAATCCGGTCAAGGCGTTGTCCAGACCCCGCGATCAAATTGCACCGCAGCGTGGGTCGGTTTCCCAGTGACGGCGGCCTCCAATTACCCCAGTCCACGCGAGATCCAGAGGAGGTGTGTTCGCAGGACTGCCAATCGCTGCAGGGGGCATGTATAGGGCGTCGGTCTGGGCCTCCGTCGCCGCAAGCCTCCAGCAATCTTCCGCAACCCACCGGCAGCAATGGTGGGGGCCGCTTCACTACGCTGTTTCAAGATGAATTGGCTGTTCCAACGTGCCCTGCTGCGAAGGGGTGCACTCTTAGTTTCGGTTCCGATGGTGGCAGTTTGCGCGGCTGAGATGCGTCCCGAAGTAGCGGGTTCATTGCCGAAGGTCACCGTGGTCGGAGAGTCGGACGCGGACAACGTGGTCACCCATCCGTTCCCGGCCGAGGTGGAGGGCACCAAGGTGTACTCGGGCAAAAAGGTCACCATTCTAGACTTCGATTCGCTACCGCAAATCCAGAGCGACAACTACCGGCAGGCCTTTTCGCAAATTCCCGGACTCATGGTTAGCGAGCTGCCCAATGCCAGTTTGCTCAGCTTGGGATACCGAGGCATTGGCGATCCGCACGAGTCGCAGAACTTGCTGGTGCTCAAGGACGGCATGCCCTTCGTGGTGGATCTCTACGGGTACCCCACCGTGTACTTCGCACCGCCCTTCGAATCGGTGGACCGGCTCGAATTCATCCGTGGCGGCGCGTCGCTCATGTACGGCCCGCAGCCCTCGGGTGCGCTCAACTACGTGACGCACCAACCGCGCCGGGATCGGCCCTTTGGCTTGCGCACCCAGCACGTGCTGGGCAGCTACGGGCTTTACACCACCCACACCCTCATCGATGGCACCGACGGCAAGCTGGGGTATCTGGTGTCGTTCGATCACCGCCAGGGCAACAGCTTCCGCCGGCACAATGGAGACTTTGAAATTAATAGCGGATCCATCCGCCTGGTGTACGACGCCTCGGCCGAGACGCGTTGGACCTTCGACATGGATGCCACGGCCTCGGACAGCGGTGAGCCCGGCGGCCTCACCCTCAAGACGGGTGCGGGCTTGCTGAATTACTGGGACGACCGTCGGGCGACCCAAAACCTCCACGATCGGCTGCGCATCGAGCGCTACATTCCCAGTGTCGGTCTGGAGCATCGGTGGAGCGATGCCACGCTGATGACCGCGCGGGCCTGGGGGGGCACCTACGAACGTCAGTCGCTGCGTCAGCGCAATTCAGGGGGCAGTGCCTTCGGCAACACGGCCAACCTGATCGATTCCAACACCATAAACACTCACCGCTACGCCACGTTCGGGGCCGAGACGCGGGTGCGCCACGAGTGGCAGGCGTGGAACCAGGACCACACGCTGGTCGGTGGTGTGTCCACGTATGCGTCGGATGCTCCCTACGAGCTCGATCGCGGAGCCAGCGCTACTGCCGAGACGGGCACGCCCCGGCAGCGCTCTCAGCGCGAGACAGCCGCCGGGAGTGTTTTCGCCGAGAACGTTTTCCGTTTCGGTCGCCTGAGCATCACTCCGGGATTCCGGGTAGAGAATATCCACCAGTCTATTCGTGAGACGCTGAACCTCGACAAGGCCACCTCGCCCCTCTTGCGGGATAGCGGTCTCGACACGGTGCCGTTGGGTGCGTTGGGTGTGTCGTACACCCTCAGCCCAGCCGCCGAGCTCTATGCCAACCTGAGCCAAGGCTACAAGGCCAAGACCTATGGCGATGCTGTTCCGCTGGGTAACAACACCGCCGTCAGCAGCACCTTGGAGCCGGGGCATACTTGGACGGCCGAAGCCGGCGTGCGGGGGCGTCCGGGCGATTTCTGGAACTACGACTTGAGTGTCTTCCGCATCGATTACGATGACCGTTTTGGTGCCGTGACCACGGCTGGGATCACACGCTATGAAAATGTCGGTCGTTCGGTGAATCAGGGCGTGGATGCCGCGACTGAGTTGGATCTCGTGGGATTGTCCGACCGCTTGCATGGCACCGAAGTAGGCAAGACTTGGGGTGCCTTGAGCGTGTACGGCAACGTGTCGTGGTTGGATGCGGAATATGTCTCCGGCCCGCTCCAGGGACTCACCCCGCAATATGCTCCGGACTACATCCTGCGCACCGGCCTCATTTACCGCATGGGTCGTCGAGTAAAGGTGGCGTGGCTGGGCACCTTCGTGGACAACCACTTCGCCAACGACAACAACACGGCCGACTTCCGCATCCCTGGCTACACCGTGTGGGACCTCACCGCCGAGTGGGAATTCTGGCCCGATCGGGCCCGCCTG
>JBDKKQ010000227.1:0-22205 GCA_039796015.1 Verrucomicrobiota bacterium | reverse complement strand
GAGATCGGTTGGAAAGAGGAATCGGTGTCCGCAGGCGGGCTGCTTTCGGCCTTGGACGAGCGACTGGAGATGTTGCACCAGTCGATCCCGTTCGATTCGGCCCGGCCGCGGGAATGGGAGTTGGCCATCGAGGCCGCCGAGCGCGGGTTCCTCGAGGCCGCAGCCCAAGAGGTTTCGAAAGAAGACTTGGCGGAATTCGAGCTGCGCCATTCGATCCGCTCCCGGTCGTTGGCCCACGAGATGCGCTATTTTCAGCCGAACGAGAAGGAGTTCCGCGCGATCTTCACCGCCAAGGGCCCCGGCGGACCGGTGGCACTGCCGACCCTCACCGATGAGAGTCGTCAGGACGACATCGCCCTCGTCTCCGGGATCCACTCCTTGGGCGTGGGGTTGAAGTCGGCCCTGGGGCCCGATCGCTTCAAGGCCTACTTGCGCACCGAGCAACCCGCCTACCGCGAGATGGCTCGGGTGGTGGAGCAGTTAAAGCTGCCACCCGAGGCGTTGGAGGCCTCGATAACGGTGATCATTGAGGCTGAGACTCGGTTGATGCGCCGGGGTGACCGGTTGCCTCCGGGCGACCCCTATGCCCGGGAAATACGTGAACGTCTGGAGAAAGTGCTGGGGCCGGGCGGTGTCGAGCAGGCCTTGGAGGTCTACCCGATTCCGTATTTGTTGAATCCCTGATTCGAGCGGGAGCCTGGAACTTCACCGTGGTCTGTCTCCCGGCCAGGCTAGGTCGGGTCTTTGATGTCGATGACTGGCGCGGCGCCTGAGATTGGACACCTTGCCGCAGCCTTTTCGCTTCGAAGGCATCGGGGGGCGGTGCGGCGATTGGAATCGGTCCATAAACGCAATAGCCGGAGCGATTCAATTGGGTCAGTCGTGCTGGCGAGGTCGTTTTCAAGAGCGTCGTTGTTCGCTCGTCATAAGCCTCAGCACGGCCCCTCGTCGCTAACGCCTCATGTCCTGAACGCATCGGTTGCGCCGTCACTTTTTGCCAACTGGATCGTTCTGATTTTGGCTTGATGAAAACAGGGGAGGTGATTCGATCTACACACTCCCAATGAAGACCCTTTTTCAGCCGCGCCCTCGTGCCGGTTTTACCTTGATCGAACTCCTGGTGGTGATCGCGATCATCGCCATTTTGGCCGGGATGCTCTTGCCGGCTTTGGGTCGTGCCCGCATGAAGGCCACCGGGGCCAATTGCGTGAGCAATCAGAAGCAGTTGGTGCTCGGTTGGATTTTGTACTCCAACGACAACCAGTCCGACCTGATGCCGCTTCAGGTCCGCATCAACAATGCGATGGTGGATCTGGTCGGTGGTGGCTATTGGCGAAGCCCCGTGCCGGGCCTCTCCGCTGGCATCACTCAGACCGAGGCCCTTCGACGGGTCTACAACGGTATGAGCAATGCCCCGCTCCAGCAGTACTGCCCGGGCTATCAAGTCTATCACTGCCCCGGCGACTCCCGCACGAAGCTCGCGCCCGGCAAGGGATGGGCCTTTGACAGTTATTCTAAGGCCAATGGCATGAACGGCGGGCAATGGGATTCATCCATTCCCTACAAGAAGGAGTCCGAGGTCACCAATCCCTCCGAGAGCATGGTTTTTGTCGAGGAGGCCGATTCGCGCGGTTACAACATGGGCACTTGGGTCATTAACACGTCGCCGCCGGGTTGGGTGGATCCCTTCACCATTTTTCATGGCCAGGTCAGCACCTTCGGGTTCCAAGACGGTCACTCGGAAAGCCACAAGTGGGTGGATGGCGCGACCATCAAGGCGGCGAAGGATTCCGGCGCCGGAAAGGACAGCTTCTATTGGGCGGGCGGTACTTCCAAGAACCCAGACTTCCGCTGGGTCTGGGACCGCTACCGCTACGTGAACTGGAAGCCGTTGAACTGAGGGGCAATCCAGCCCCGGGACCCAGTCCTAGAACTGGGTCTTCCCTGTTTGGGCAGTTAGGCGCGATCTGACGAGGCGCGGGGGAATACCTTCCGCGCCTCGGTCGTTTCAAACTGGCCTCGCGTGACACCGAGTTGACTGGAGAGCTTGAGCTCCTGCCACAGCGCCTGGCCCGTGATCTCATTGCGCAGCAGGGCTCGGTAGCGGCCGATCACCGTGGCTACCTGCTCCGGTGTTTCGTCCACGAACTCGATCCGGAAGACGCGCACACCCAGTTCGACAAAGCGGGCTAGCGACTCGGCTCCGGTTTGGGCTCGGGCGTTGAAGACCGTGTTGCGGCAGCCACTGTCCGCCTTGAGCGGGTGCTCTGCACCGGTCCGATCCCGGAGCTTTACCACATGCGTGTCGCACGGGCGTCCGCAGTTTGTGTAGTCGGTGCCCTTTGAGAGAAAGGCGCAGAAGACGCAGTGCTCCATGTGGAAGAGCGGCATGTGCTGGTGGAGCGTCAGCTCGAACCAGGCCGGAGGGGCCGTCCGCAGCAACGCGGCCACCTGCTCGGCGTTTAAATCGTAGCTGACGGTGACCCGCTCCAAGGCCTCGTGCGTAATGAACCAATCGGCCGCCAACGGGTTGGCCACGTTGAGTGAGAAGTCTCCGCGCCGGCGGTGATTAGCAAAAAAACGCAGGTGCTCTGGGTTGCGTACCAGGTACCCGTCGGCGTTGCTCGAAAGGACCTGCTTCAGGATCCACTCCTCACCGGGCTTAAAGACGCGAGGTGGTGCCACCCAGATCTCGGGTCGTGCAGTTCCGGGAGCCGCGGGACAGCCATAGGCCGTGTGAAAGGTCGTCACTGCCTCGCGGTATTTTTTTGGATCCTCGAAGTCGCAGTAAATCGTGGTGACACCGCAGCGCAGCGCGGCTTCTAACTGCGCCAGCGAGCGCACGAGCACGATAAGTTCTGGCGTCGTCGCAGCCGGGGTCGCTGGGACTGGGAGGCTGCTGTCAGGTTGGATGGCGGCTGCGAGCGAATGGGATCCCGGCACCGCTGGAAGCAGGGTCCAGACGCGTGGGGCGGCGCGCAGGATCTCCAGCTGGGCGATGGCCTCGCGACGCAGGCGGTTAAGTTCGCTGACGGGCAAGATGAGTGCGCCTTCGAGATGAACCTCCATGCCGCCGAGGTGGAAAGGCGTGCCGCCCAAGCGCCCGAGCGAGTCGCCGAGCGATTCAACCGTCATGGGCCGCTTCTGTGCCACCATTAGCAAGATCGACGACGACACCTGCACCACATGGCCCTCGGTGTCTCGGACGATCAATGTCATGGGCGCTTCGGCGCAGCCATGCACCTCGAAGCGCAGCGGGCGTGTCTGCCGAGGGGCATCGCCTTCAAAGGTCTTGCGAAGCTCCCGATTCAACACCGGATCATCAGTCTTCCAAATGCGGTTTCCGACCTGGACGCGTTGGAAGTCCACCGCACCGCTTCCAAAGGTTAATTCGACGAACCCGTCCCGCAGGGCCCGTACGCCATAGACACGGCCCCCTTCTTCCGGGAGATCCGGGCGCCCCGCATCAAAGCCGATGCCATCACCGGGCTTGAGCGGCCCTTCGAGGCGGAGCCGGACCGCACCGGGCCCCACGGCGGAAACCTCGCCCAAAAACACCCCCCGCTTTTTACCGAAGCGCGCGTGAGCCAGTTCCTGGTTATTGATGCCCCGGAACCATCCGGTGTGGAGCCCGCGACTGAAGGCCATTTCTAGCTCGTAGCGGGCCTCCGAAATGGGTTCGGCCGCGGTGGGTGAAGCGGCCTCGGGTCCGACGGCCTGCTCGGCAGCAGTGGCGGCAGCAGCGGC
This sequence comes from Verrucomicrobiota bacterium, assembly GCA_039796015.1. Lineage (GTDB taxonomy): Bacteria > Verrucomicrobiota > Verrucomicrobiia > Limisphaerales > UBA9464 > SXXZ01. The sequence continues at coordinate 18,458 of JBDKKQ010000227.1, read as the reverse complement.
AGCGATTTGGTCTAGGGCCCGCCGGTAAACCCGCGTGATGCTGGCCACATATTCGGCCGACTTGAGGCGTCCCTCAATTTTGAGCGAACGCACACCGGCCCGGACAAGGTCAGGCAAGACCTCTAGCCCGGAGAGGTCTTGAGGGGAGAGCAGGTAACGGCGATCCCCCAGATCTACGGTTTGCCCGTCGGACACCAGTTCGTAGGGCATGCGGCAGGCCTGGGCGCATTCACCGCGGTTGGCGCTGCGGCCGCCGAGGGATTCGCTCGTGAGGCACTGGCCGGAGTAGGCCACGCACAGCGCCCCGTGAACGAACACCTCCAAGGGAAGGGGCGGTGGGCCTCCAGCGACGGACTCTTGATCACGCTGGGCCGACTGGATGGCCTCGATTTCGCGGATAGAATTCTCGCGGGCCAGCACCACCAGCTCGCATCCCAGCGAGCGGGCGAAATCCACGCCGGCCGGGCTGGTGACCGTGAGCTGCGTCGATCCGTGGATAGGGAAATCCGGCGAGATTTTGCGGATCAGTCGGCAAATACCGACGTCCTGGACGATGGCGGCATCGACGCCCGCCGAGATGACCGAGCGGAGGTAATCCTCGGCGTCGGCCAGCTCGTCGGTGAACACCAGTGTGTTGAAGGTGACATAACCGCGGACGCCGCGTCGGTGCAGGAACTCCATCAATGCGGGCAGGTCTGCCTCGGTAAAGTTCTGGGCCCGCATGCGGGCGTTGAAGCGGTCGAGACCAAAGTAAATCGAATCAGCGCCGTTCTCTACGGCCGCGCGGACGCAGTCCCAGTCGCCGGCGGGGGCCAGCAGTTCGGGCAGTTTCAGCGGAGGGAGGGCAGCCGTTTCGGTCACGAGAGAGACACAGTATCAGGAGAGCGGCCCGCCGGGAAGACACGCCGGAATCCGTCTCGCGGCAGAAGCTTCTTTCGTACCGCCTTCTGCTTTGTGCCAGAGCCTAACCCGGGGCATGGTGAGCGCATGAACCACTGGATGGTCCGGGTCTTGGCGTTGGGTGGGCTGCTCGTGTGCGGGTGGGCGCGCGCCCAGGATGGCTGGAAACCACTCTTCGACGGGACGACCCAAAAAGGATGGGAAAACACCCCCTTCGCCGGTGCGGGCGAGATTGAGGTGCGCGACGGCACTCTGGTGCTCAATCAGGGCATCCTGACTGGAGTGAACTGGACCAACGACTTTCCCACCGTTGATTACGAACTTTCGCTCGAGGCACAGCGAGTTCTGGGGATCGACTTCTTTTGCGGGCTGACCTTCCCGGTGGGGACCAATCACTTGTCGCTCATTGTCGGAGGTTGGGGCGGCAGCGTGGTGGGCCTTTCGAACATCGATGGGGATTCCGCCAACCAGAATAGCACCACGCACTTGGAGCGCTTCGAGAGCGGTCGCTGGTACGCCCTGAAGCTACGCGTGGTGAGCACCAATATAACCGTCTGGCTCGACGGCAAACAAATCATCGATCTGGACACCCGCGAGAAGCGCTTGTCGTTGCGCGAAGGTGAGATCGAGCGCAGCAAACCCCTGGGAATCGCCGCCTGGAGTACGACTGCGGCCTTGCGCCAAATACGCTGGCGTTCGTTGGTTGCCCCTCAGGTGCCCGCTCGGACCCAGGCAGCCTTGCCGCCGGAGACCCGTGCAGCGATGGATCGTCTGGTCTCGGCGATAAGCTCATCTCGTGAGGGGTGGGATCGGTTGGCCGAACTGTGCGACACCTTTGGAGCACGGCCGAGCGCCTCTCCGGCACTGGAATCCGCCGTGGACTGGATCTTGGAGCGGATGCGTCGCGATGGCCTAGAGAATGTCCACGGAGAACCGGTCGTTGTGCCGCGCTGGGAACGCGGGATGGAGTCGGTCGAGATGCTCTCGCCGCGCCGGGAGCGCCTGCCAATGCTGGGCTTGGGTGGCAGTGTGGGCACGCCGCCCGGTGGCATCACCGCTCCGGTCAGCGTGGTGACCAATTTCGCCGAGTTGGCGCAGCGGGCCTCCGAGATCCGAGGTCGAATCGTCGTCTTTAATGTGCCGTTCACCGAGTACGGCGAGACAGTCCGCTTCCGATCCCAGGGAGCCATCGAAGCGGCCAAGGCGGGGGCTGTGGCCAGCCTCATTCGATCGGTAGCGGATGATGCCTTGCGGACGCCGCACACCGGAGCCATGCGCTATGAAGACGGGGTTGCCCGGATCCCTCACGCAGCCCTCGCCCCGGAAGACGCCGGACGCATCGCCCGCGAGGTGGCTCGTGGCCGACCGGTTACGCTAAGACTAGAAATGTCTGCGGCGGAGCGCGGCGTGGCCACTAACCGGAATATTATCGCCGAGATCCGCGGACGTGAGAAACCCGACGAGGTCGTGGTCTTGGGCGGGCACATTGATTCATGGGACGTGGGCCAAGGTGCACAAGATGACGGCGGCGGTTGTGTGGCGGCTTGGGAAGCGGTGCGCTGGATGAAGAAGCTCGGACTGCGCCCCCGGCGCACCGTTCGGTGCGTCCTTTGGACCCAAGAGGAATGGGGTGGGCGTGGCGCGCAGGGATACCGTGATGCGCACGTCGCCGAGTTGGGCCGGCACATCGTCGCTCTCGAGGCCGATGCGGGCACATTTACCCCCAAGGGATTTGGTTTCACCGGCAGCGATGCCGCCCGGGCGATGCTGGCTCCGGTGCACGCCTACCTGGGGGAGCGATTGGGTGCAGGTGCGGCAGATTCTCGGGGCGTGGCTGCCGACATCGCGCCGCTCTTAGAGCGCGGGGTTCCGGTGATGTCCCTGCACGTGGACCGGGCTCGCTATTTCCGCGTTCACCACACCGAGGCCGACACGGTAGACAAGGTGGACCCGGAGGCTCTAGCCCGGTGTTCAGCTGCGATGGCCGCCATGGTCTATGCCATCGCCGACCTGCCCGAGCCGCTGCCTCGCTGAGAGCCTGTCCGAATCTCGGGGGCTTCGGAGAACTCGGAGACGGGGACCGGGTTAAGGTGCCCCTCAGCGCTGGAATCGGCGGGCTCCGAGGAAGCGGGGCTTCCAGTAAGTGTCGTCTAGCCAGGCGAAGCTCACCCCGGTGCCCACGCTGCTGTGGGTGAACGATCGGTCGCCCACATAAATTCCCACATGGATGGGCGACAGGGAGTTGAGGTCACCGAAGAAGACGAGGTCGCCCGGCTCGAAGGCAGCAATGCCCACGGGCTTGCCCGCGGACCAGAGTTCGGACGGGGTCTTTGCCAGAGCGCTCGTCGATACCTCCTTGTGGAGCTGCACCACGTAACCCGCGCTGTCGGCCCCCTGACGGTCTGACCCGCCTTCGACGAACGGCGTGCCCCGCCAGCCCTTGGCGGCGGTGACCCAGTCGTTGGTGGCCTTCGGCTCCCGGTAGGGTCGCAATGGCGAGGCCAGCAACAGGGTAGTGGGCTGAACTCCCGGCACGGAGCTGAGCGGAGCGGGCGGGTTGAGTTCTGGGCGGAAGCCCGCCGGCGGATCGACCACAAAAACCGGGGCGGTGGGTCGGTACGGGAGTCCGGTCGAGGTGATCACGGCCTCATCGCCCTGGGGTACAATGATGCGGGACTGGGCCTTGGAGCCGGACGAACCACAGCCGGAGGTGAGGGTCAGGGCCAGCAGGGTGGTCAACAGGGCGGCCGGGAAGGTCGTCGGGGTGGGCTTCATGAGAGATTACGGGTTGGCAGGACGGAACTCGGCCTGAGCCTTAGGAAGAAGTTGTTGGATCTTGGCGATGCGTTGTTGGTCGAGCGGGTGAGTTCGCAAGAACCATGGGGTCTGGCCGCCGGCCGCCTGATTATGGGTAGAAAAACGCTGCCAGAAACCCACAGCCTGTTTTGGATCGTACCCGGCGCGAGCCATGAGCATGAGTCCGATTTCGTCGGCGGAGCTTTCCTGCATCCGGCTGTGGGGCAACGCCACGCCCACTTGCGAAACTGGCGCGTAAAGTTGATGGAAGTACGGGCCGTACTGGCTTTGAGACATGGCCGTGCCTCCGAGAATTCCTGCCAGCTCTATACCTTTGGCCATGCTCATGCGTTCTCCGCCGTGACGGGCCACAGCGTGGGCTACCTCGTGTCCGATGACCGTGGCCAAACCGGCCTCATCTTGGGTGATTCCCAAAATGCCTGTGTAGACGCCGACTTTGCCGCCTGGCAGGCAGAAGGCATTGGCCTCTGGACTGTCGAAGAGAACGAATTCCCATTGGGCATTGGGCAGGTCGGCCACGGCGGCAATCCGTCGACCCACCTTTTCGAGCAAAGCCTTCTGGGTGGCATTCTTGCTGATGGGTGTCTCTTTCTTGAGGGATTCGAAGGCGCTGAGGCCGAGGGCCACCTCTTGGCCGGCCCCGGTCACCATGAACTGCTTTCGCCCGGTCACGGGCTCAGTCACGCAGCCAGCCGCCACGAGAGCCAGGCCCAGAAGCAGGCTCTGCCAAGGTCGCAGGTGCGTCGATTTCATGAATTCAGAGAGAATCACAATAACGCCTCCGGAACAAGCCGGACTGCCTTCCGGATGAGCTGCGTGCGGTGTTTGAGTGTTGAGAGAGGGGTCCATCCAGGGGTTCGCCGCTCTGAGGGCTGGTCAACGACCTTTCGGTTGGGTCTCGAGTCGGATGGCAGCCGAACGACCGTGGCCATCGAGGCCCTCGAGTCCAGCAAATGTCGCGACTCCCTTCAGCGCCTTGCGCAGTGCGGGCTTGGAGTACTCCACCACACTGGTGCGGCGTTGGAATTGGTCGACGGTCAGGCCAGCGAAGCTGCGACCAGCGCCGCCGGTGGGCAGCACATGGCTGGGTCCGGCGACATAATCGCCCAGAACCGTGGGAGAACCCTGGCCGAGAAAAATGGCACCGGCCGCATGGATTCGCGGAACCAGCGCCTTGGGGTTGCGAGTCATAATTTCGCAGTGTTCCGGTGCCAGTCGGTTGATGAGCACCACGGCCGCATCGAGGTCGCGGACCTGGATGAGCCAGGTGTTGGTATCTAGGACTTTCTGAATAAATTCGCGGCGGTTCAGAGTGGGCAACTGCCGCGAGATCTCCTTCTCCACGGCCTTCAACTGGGCGGCTGAGGTGGTGACCATCCAGACCCGTTCGTGGCCAGAACCATGCTCCGCCTGAGCCAGAAGGTCTGCCGCGACGAAGCGGGGGTCGGCTGAATCGTCGGCCAGCACTAGGGTCTCACTGGGACCGGGTAGCAGATCGACCGACACATGGCCAAAGAGCAGGCGCTTGGCAGCTACCACGTAGGCGTTACCAGGTCCAAAAACTTTGTGCACTGGCCGGATCGTCTCGGTGCCATGCACCATCGCTGCGATGGCCTGGGAGCCGCCGATTCGATAAATCTCGGTCGCTCCAGCAAAATTGGCGGCGAAGAGGAGTGCCGGATTGAGGGTCCCATCCTTGCCACAGGGGGTGCAGACCACGATCTCTGGGCATCCGGCCACCTTAGCGAGAGTGATGGTCATTAGCGCCGTGGACACGAGCGGCGCGGTGCCGCCGGGAATATACACCCCGACCCGTTGGAAGGGTTGGAACACTTCGCCCACCTGAGCGCCGTGGGAGTTCTTGGCCGACCAATCCCGGCGGCGGGAGCGCTTGGAGAAGGAGGCGATGTTCTTGGTCGATTCGGCCACGGCAGCGCGCAAATCCGCCCCGGCCATGAGCGAGGCCTGCATCCGTTCTGCCTGAGTCACCGGAATTTGTTCCGGCCTCAAGGTGGCACCGTCGAAGCGTTGGGTGAATTCGACCAGGGCCGCGTCTCCGCGGGTACGGACCGCCTCGATGATGGTGCGCGTGCGTTCCTCAATGACGGGGTCAAAGAGTGATGAGGCGGCGGCGGCCTGGTTCAGGCGCGCGTCATGGTCGGCATCCGAAATACGGACGATATGCATGCAGGGGAGGGTATGGGGGAGAGCGTTGAAGTCAAAACACGCGGGAGCGTGTCGGAGTGGTTGAGGTTCGGGTAAATGGGCTTCTCACTTAATGCCTTTGAGCCGTTCTTCCCAGACTTTGTGCAAATCGACCGTGGCGACGACGTCGCGCAGGCAATACTCGGCAATATCGCGGTGGCGACCTTCGGCGAGTAACGAGCTGACATCCATGCCGCTAATGCCCATGGCCTTGGGAGAAGGGATCCCGAAAGCCTTGCAGTAGAAATCGAGGTTGAACTTGCGGGCAGCACCCTCGCGGCCGCTGACATTGTAGAAGGTGAACTGTTCGGCCAGATCGCAGTGGGGTTCCGTTTGATACCGGTAGCCCAGCCAGTCCTTGCGGGTGATAGGCACGTTGAGCAGAGCCGAGCGGAGGTACAAAAACGGGACATCGAAGCCGCGGCCATTAAAGGTCACGATGCTGTCGTAGCGTTTGGCGACATCCCAAAAGGCGGTCAGGAGTTCTACCTCATCGACTTGGGGGGCAAATTCCACGGTGGAGCTCTCGGTGTCGGCCTCCTCCAGGGCGTCTTCGTCAAAATCGTCGGACTGGTAGAGTACCTGACCTTTGCCGGAGTCGGCATTGATCATAGCGATACACACTACCTGAGCGGTGAAGGGCCACAGGCTGAACTGCTGTGAAATTTCCACCCGTTTGCGCGCCTTGTCTTCCTCGGTCGGCTGGCGCTCGGCCTCGCGGAAAAGGTACTCCTGCTGGACCTCATCGAAGTGTTCCAGTCCGACGGCGGAGGTTTCGATGTCAAAAACGAGTCGGGGCATGACGGCCGTTTTGTACGCCACCGCCGCGCCAGGACCAAGCCGCAAACCACCCCACCCAACGGGGTCGGTCCCACACATTTACACAAAAGGGGCCACTTCAAACTACTTTGAAGCCACTCTGACCCAGCATTGCCGAGGGGTTTATCGGCGTCCGACGCGGGCGTATCTCTGCAGTCGTCGCGATCGAAGTGAGTGAAGACAGTTCAGAAATTGGGCTGTGCTTCAGGGTTCTTGCTTCAGCGGTTTGCTTCAGCGGTTTGCAAGGAAGGTTCGCTTTGCAGCGCTCCTTGGTCCCTCTACCGCCCCCGCCTGTTACCCGGGTGACGGGTCGGCCTTCAAAAAATTAGTCTTCGGACTCGGATTCCAATTCGGATTCCGATCCCGCTTCTGATTGGGGGGCTTCGTCGGCCTTACTGGCCTGTTCTACCATCTCCCGGATGACCTTGCGGAAGGCGGGGAGACCTTCGTCGAACGCCGCAGAAATGGGCAGCACCAAGGTCTTGCGGACCCGTCGTTTGAAGGACTTCAGATTGGCTGTCGCCGCCTCTTCATCCATTTTGTTGGCAACCACCAGACGAGGGCGCTCTAAGAGGGTCGGATCGTACAGTTCCAGTTCCTCCAACAGGCTGTGGTAATCGTCCCAAGGATGCCGGTTGTCGGTCCCAGCCATGTCGAGGAGGATAACTAAGATTTTGCAGCGAGCGATGTGGCGTAAGAAGGCGTGTCCGAGGCCAACATTGAGGTGGGCTCCGGCAATCAAGCCGGGTACGTCACACACTGTGAGTCGGTAATAATCCTCCGGATACTCCAAAATGCCCACCTGAGGCGTCAGCGTGGTGAAGGGGTAGGCAGCAATCTTCGGTCTGGCCTTGGAAATGGCTGTCAGCAGCGTCGATTTGCCGGCGTTGGGATATCCCACCAATCCAACTTCGGCGAGCATGCGCAGTTCGAGCATGAAATCGCCCTCGTCACCCGGCTCTCCGGGTTGGGCATATCGGGGGGTTTGTCGGGCGGCGGTGGCGAAATTGCGATTACCAAGACCGCCGCGCCCTCCTTTGCACAGGACAAAGCGTTCTCCGTGCTCAGTGAGATCGCAGACCCGCTCACCCTTTTGGGCATCGCGCCGTTGGGATCCGCTCCGAGTGTCTTCTTCTTCTTCTTCGGCGCTGAGATCCAACTCCATGGCCTGCAGGCTTCCCGAATGGCGGATCACCGGCCGATCGGCTCCGGCGTCCTGAATGACAGAGGGATCCTCGATCTCTTCGGCTTCGGTGACACCCTCGGGCAATTCAGGTTCCCGGTGGACCCGCCAGACGATGGTTCCACACGGCACCTTGATGATGAGATCTTTGCCAGCCTTGCCATCCATGCCCTTGCCCATGCCGCCCTCACCACTCTGTGCCACCAGGTTCGAGACGAAGAACTGTTGGATCAGGTTGTTGAGATCGTGGTCGGCCTCCAAGATCACATTGCCACCTCGGCCGCCATTGCCACCGCTGGGGCCACCTTTGGGGATGTAAGCTTCACGGTGAAAGGCGATGGCACCTTTTCCTCCATGACCAGCACGGGCGGAAACTTTGACCTCATCAACGAACATAACCTGAGAGTGGGAAGACTGACGGAAAACGCGAGACTCCGTGGAGCCAGAATGGATAAAAAAGGGCGAGGCCTGATGAGCCTCGCCCAGGAGAGTTTTGGGACTATGCCGCGGGCCAGACGATCAACGTGAGACCAACGGCTCTGCTTTCAGTGACTCAGCCATCAGCCATCAGAAAGAAACTGCCCCACCGTTGCCGCAGTGCGGCTCAGGGGGGCTTGGTTTCGTTCGGGAGCTGTTAACTGAAGCGCAATCAGGCGGCCCCGACCACTTCAACCACTTCGGCCACTTCGGCAATGGGCACAATGCTCACGCGGGAGCGGGCCTTGTCGAAGAGGACGGTGCCGTCGGTGAGAGCGAACAGGGTCCAATCGCGGCCGGTGCCGACGTTGGAACCGGCGGAGAACTTGGAACCGCGTTGGCGGACCAAGATGCTTCCCGCGGTGACGAACTCGGAGCCGAATGCCTTGACGCCGAGACGCTTGCTGACGCTGTCGCGCCCGTTGCGTGAACTACCTTGACCTTTCTTGTGAGCCATAAGACTAGAGGAATATTAGCCGTTGATCTCGGTGACCTTTACCACGGTCAGTTCCTGACGGTGGCCGATCTTCTTGTGATAACCCTTGCGGCGACGCATCTTGAAGGCGACGACCTTGTCACCACGGATGTGTGACACGACATCAGCCTTGATCGTCGCTCCGGCGATAACCGGGTTGCCGACAGTGACGTTGCCCTCCTTGTTAATGAGGAGGACGCGGTCGAAGGTGTGGACCTGACCCGCGGTGACGGGCAGGAGTTCGATCTCTAGGGTGTCGCCTGCAGCGACGCGGTACTGCTTACCGCCGGTTTCCAAAACAGCGTACATAAAAACTTTCCCCCGACAGGGGGACGTGGAAGGAACCAAACGGGGGGTTTGGTGTCAACGCCCGATTTCTAAAATCGAGACCTTTAGTCTTCTGCCGGACCTATTTCGGTGGTTGGATCGGTGCGAAATCCTTGGAATCCCCTATGGGTCAAGCTGCTCAGATAAGGGTCTAGTTGTCTGTTCCAGACCCGCTGCGGCTCAGGTATCTGTGGTTTGGTTCTTCTTGGGTGGCCCTGCGGGTCGACCTAGAGAGAATGGGTTAGGAATATGGGTCCCGCAGGTCGATGGAAACGCGAAGATTACCCATGAAAACAGGCCTAAAAGCGCTGCCTCCAAGTATTTCAATCGTACCGACTTCCGTAGGGCATGCGGTCTCACTTTGCGAAGCGGTGGGCGAGGTGGCCCGGGAGCGGCGGTGGTTGGTGGCCGTGGAGGGCTTTTCTGAGTCGGAGACGCGCTTGTTCGTTCAATTAAATCAGGCGGCGGGTGTGCCGCAATTTGTCGCGCTTTGCGGACTTACGGTCGTCGGGTGGTGCGATATTGTCCGGCTTTATCCTCATCCTGGATACGAGCACAACGGTCGTTTGGGAATAGGGGTGGTGGCGGCCTGGCGAGGTCAAGGGCTGGGTCGGGGCTTGCTCGATCAAGCCCTCAGCGCAGCCTCAGGGGCTGGATTCCGGCGGGTAGAACTCGAGGTCTACGCTTCAAACACCGCCGCGCTGAGTCTTTACAAGAGCTGCGGGTTCACGGTGGAAGGGGTCAAGCGGGCGATGCGCCTCCTCGACGGCCGAGTCGATGACGTGGTGCTCATGGCTTGTTCAATGACCAATGGGTCTCCAGAGGCTCTGTTGCACGGATGACCTGTAGATCTTTGGTTCACTGTCTGTGATCTCTTTAGCGTTCGAAGGATGGAGTTGGGTCGATGACAGAGCCTTTTGATTCAGCTTAGAATAAAAGCAGAATCTTTTCGGAGCTTATTTCTTCGGAGTCGCAGTCATGCGTGGCTGTCATTCAGTGGACCATGAAGGATCCACGATTGAGGGCGCGACAGGCTTTTGTTCATCGTCCGCCTCTTGGGTTTCATTGCGAATGCATTTTCAGGCTCGAATTTTGCCCGTGCCACCGACGAGGGGGTGCCATCAAACGACACCGTTTTTGCTCAAAACCGGTGACTTTGTGAAAAAATTCACAAAAGCCACTTGCTGCCGGCGGGATCGAAAACATAGTTTGCGGCATCCGCGGGGACCACTCCCCGCCATTTTGGTTTATGGATGCAATGTCCCCAGCTGTGATCGGCGGCAAGACCACTACCGAGTTCGGGTATAACTCGAAAATCGAGGGTGAGGTCGTTCATACGACGGTGGATGCTGCCCTCAATTGGTTCCGCAAGAACTCTCTGTGGCCCATGCCTATGGGTTTGGCGTGCTGTGGCATTGAGCTAATGGCCGTCGGTGCCAGCCGCTTTGATATATCCCGTTTCGGGTCGGAGGTCATGCGGTTCTCCCCCCGACAGTCGGACGTGATGATCGTGGCAGGCACGGTGACCTACAAGATGGCTCTGGCTCTGCGCCGGATCTACGAGCAGATGGCCGAGCCCAAGTGGGTCATCGCCATGGGTGCTTGTGCTTCTACTGGCGGCATGTATCGCAGTTATGCGGTGTTGCAAGGTGTCGACAACATCATTCCGGTCGACGTTTACGTGGCCGGATGCCCACCGCGGCCCGAGGCTTTGCTCGATGCGCTGATTCGTCTGCAGAACAAGGTTGCCCACGAACCGATCACCCGTGACCTCAAGCGAGATGTCGCCCCGGACAAGTACGGTCTTATGGGCTTGGAACTGGGCGCCCACGGCGAGGTTCTGCAACGTAAACCCTGATTTCACGTTTCTCCTGTGCCGACCTCCCTTGAACTCGCTGGCCAGCTTCGTGAGAAGTTTGGCGACCTGATCTCTGAGCCCCTCGAATTCCGGGGCGAAGTCACCGTGACTGTCGCCAACCCCGAGCGCATCGCTGAGGTTTGTCTGCATGCCAAGACGGTCCTAGGCTTCGACTTTCTCATCGATCTGAGCAGTGTGGATAACTACGGTGACGATCCGCGGTGGACCGTCGTGTACGAACTTTCTGGCCTCGGTCATGGGCAGCATCTGCGCCTCAAGACATCCGTCAGCGAAGAACGTTCAGAGCTTCCGACCGTGTCCCAGGTATGGCGGACGGCCGATTGGCATGAGCGTGAAGCCTACGACATGATGGGGATTCAGTTTTCAGGCCATCCCGACCTGCGCCGGATCCTCATGTGGGAGGGCTATCCGTACTACCCGTTGCGCAAAGACTTCCCGCTGGCCGGCAAGCCGACCCTTTTGCCCGACACAGCCTTCACACAAACCGCACCCTTGGAGGGCGGTCCATTTGTTACTTTGCCCGGCGGCAAAGATTCAACGGCCCGCGAACCCCGCGTCCGGACTCCCGAGGAATAGACCATGGCGACCCAAACCATCGAATTTAAAGACGCTGCGGGCCGGGCGGCCCATGTTGTGCCGTCCCAAGGCCCGAGTTCGGGTGACGATCTCCAAGATCTCCACGGTGACAAAATGGTCCTCAACATGGGGCCATCGCATCCTTCCACTCACGGAGTGCTGCGCATCCTCATCGAGTTGGATGGCGAGACGGTCACTAAGGCCGTCCCGGATGTGGGCTATTTGCACCGCGGTGACGAAAAAATCGCAGAGAACATGACTTACAACCAGTTCGTGCCCTACACGGACCGGTTGGACTATCTCGCGCCCTTGGCCAATAACGTGGCCTACGCGTTGGCGGTCGAGAAGCTCATGGGCATCGACACCCAGTTGCCCCCGCGCTGTCAGTATTTGCGGGTGATTTGCTGTGAGTTGGCCCGCATCTCGGCTCACCTGCTGGGTTTAGGCGCCTTCGCGATGGACTTGGGTGCCCTGACGGTGTTCCTGCACACCTTTACTGAGCGCGAAAAGATCTACAATTTGTGCGAATCCCTCACCGGGGCGCGATTCACCACCAGTTACACCCGAATTGGCGGCCTGACCCGCGATTGTCCTCCGGGTTGGGTGGCTGCTGTGCGGAAGTTTCTGGATGAGGTGGTCGTCAACCTCGACGAGTCCGAGACCTTGCTCACGCGCAATCGCATCTTTGTCGATCGGACCCGCGATGTGGGTGTGATCTCTCGCGAGTTGGCCATCGATTACGGCCTGACCGGCCCCAATTTGCGCGGCAGCGGTGTCGACTACGATGTTCGCAAGGCGCATCCCTATCTGGTTTACAAGGACCTAGAGTTCGACATCCCGGTCGGTTCGGTGGGTGATTCGTACGACCGATATCTGGTTCGCATGGAAGAGATGCGGCAGAGTGTTCGTATCCTCCACCAGTGCCTAGACCGTCTCCCTGGTGGCCCTGATAACGCCGGCAAGGAACCCGTCAACGTGGCCGACGGCAAGGTGGTTCTGCCGCCCAAGAACAAGGTGCTGACCAGCATGGAAGAGCTGATCCACCAATTTATGATCGTCACCCAAGGTGTGAATGCGCCGGCTGGTGAGGTTTATTTTGGGGCCGAAAACCCCAAGGGCGAACTGGGTTTCTACATTAACAGCCGCGGAGGCGGCACGCCTTACCGACTCAAGATCCGCGCCCCATCGTTTGTAAACTTGAGCATCCTTCCGGCAGTGTTGCCGGGGCACCTCATGAGCGATGTGGTTTCCATCCTGGGATCCTTCGATTTCGTGATGGGCGAGTGCGACCGATAACCGGAATTCACCGATGAGCTTTTCCGTCCCCGCCAGTTTGGAAACCGAGCTCGATGAGCTCACCACGCACTATCCGGTCAAGCGGAGTGCCTCGCTGATGTTCTTGCACGCGTTGCAGGAGCACTTTGGGTACATTTCGAAGGATTCCGTCGAGTGGACCGCCCGCAAGCTGGGGCTTCAGCCGATCAACGTGTATGAGTTGGTGACGTTCTACCCCATGTTCCGTCAGGAACCGTTGGGCAAAACGCACATCAAGGTGTGCCGGACCCTGAGTTGTTCATTGGCTGGAAGCGCCGAGCTCCGGGAGCGATTCTGCACCCGGCTTGGCCTCGACCCTCACGCTCATGCGGCACAGACCACGCCCGATGGGCGGTTCACAGTAGAGTTCGTGGAGTGCCTTGCCAGTTGCGGGACCGCACCGGTTGTCTTGGTCAACGAAGACTTGCATCACAAGGTCGGCACGGCCGAGGCCGATGCGATTCTCAAGCAGGGACAAAAAGCTTAAACAGCCCAAACAGTCTGAACGCTTTCAATACCATAAACCCACTCGTTGCTCAAAGGGTCTGCTTGGCAGAGCCCGCTGGGTACCGCGTGTTTGTGGCGTGGATGATCGGGCCGTGGGCTGCTAAAGGGTGGGCCGGGAATAGCACCGGGGGCACAGCCTCGGTTTTCGCTCAGACCCTCCGGAGAGTTCTGGGACCTTTGAGCCGCAGAGGTCTAGAGCCGTTGGCTTTCTCGTGGGGGATGGGAGTGCAGAAAATAGCTGCGTCGACAATAAAGGCTCTGAAAACAAAGGCGCTGATAACAAAGGCTCTGAAAACAGGCCTAAAATCAGCCAAAAGAATTTCGAAAATTTCGGTCCCAGCGAATGGTTGCCCGACATGGATTCGAACCATGACAAACAGATTCAGAGACTGTTGTGCTACCATTACACAATCGGGCAGCCAGAACCGAAGTGGTGACCGTACTAGGAACTTTCTCTGAGTCAAGAAAAGCTATGCCGGAACCTTTTAAATTGATTCTCAAGAACCTCGATGAGCCGGGCTTCACGCCGGACATTGGGTGTTATCAGCGCCATGGTGGTTACGAGGCGCTCAAGCGGGCTCTGGCTATGCCGGCTCGTGATTTGCCCGATGGCAAGAAGCTTAGTCCTCAAGAAGCGCTTCGCGAAGACGTCAAGGCTTCAGGGCTGCGCGGTCGTGGTGGCGCCGGTTTCTCGGCCGGCCTGAAGTGGAGCTTCGTGGACCGCCGCAGCGGTAAGCCGATCTATTTGATTTGCAACGCCGACGAGTCCGAACCGGGCACCTTCAAGGATCGTCAAATCCTCCACAAGGATCCGCATCAGTTGATCGAGGGGATGATCCTCTCGTGCTGGGCCAACGACGTAAAGCTGGCCTACATCTACATCCGGGGTGAGATGCCCGTTGCGGCTAAGTTGTTGAATCAAGCACTCAAAGAAGCCCGGGCAGCCGGTTTCCTGGGTAAGAATATTTTGGGCACGGGTTACGATCTGGAGATTCACGTCCATCGCGGCGCCGGCGCCTACATTTGTGGTGAAGAGACCGGTTTGATCGAATCCCTCGAAGGCAAGCGGGCTTACCCCCGGATCAAGCCTCCTTACTTCCCGGCGGTCTTGGGGCTCTACATGTGCCCGACCATCGTGAACAACGTCGAGACGCTGTGTCACGTGAAGCACATCGTGCTCATGGGGCCGACCGAGTACGCCAAGCTGGGCACGCCCAACAACACCGGCACCCGCATCGTCAGCCTGAGCGGCGATGTGCAGAAGCCGGGTTACTACGAGATTCAAGTCGGACGGGTCACTCTGGGTGAACTGATCTCCGACCCCAACTTCGGCGGCGGACTCAAGCCGGGTCGTACCTTGAAGGCGATCATCCCGGGTGGTTCCTCTTCGAAGGTCTTGAAGGCCGGCGAGGTGTTTAAGCTGAATCGCAAGGGGGCTGATGGCCAGATGACCAAGGTGGATGTGTCGTTGCTCGACCTGCCTTACGATTTTGATTCCCTGCAGCAGGCAGGCACCATGTCCGGTTCCAGCGCGGTCATCGTTCTGGATGATTCCCGAAGCATGGTCCAGACGCTTGGCAACTTGTCCGAGTTCTACGCCCACGAGAGCTGCGGCCAGTGCACGCCGTGCCGCGAGGGGGCTCTTTGGCTCTCCAAGGCAACCCACCGTTTGAGTCATGGCGAAGGTCGCAAGGCCGATGCCGATTATCTCACCCACATTGCTCAGAACATCCAAGGGCGCACCATTTGCGCCTTCGGCGAGGCAGCTGCCTGGCCGGTCCTGAGCTTTGTAAAAAAATTCCGGGACGAGTTCGAAGCCCAGGGTGCGGCCGATGAGGCGGCCCAAGCGAAGTCCCAAGGAACCTCGTCGCCCAAGTCGTCCGACCCTCGTTCGGCGGCAGGAAGCCTTCAAACCCACTGATTTCGATGTCCGCTCCCGCTGCTCCTTCCTCCACTCTGGCGTCCGTGCCCGCCCCGGCGGTCCCGCCGGTCGAGACCATGACCGTGATAGTCAATGGCAAGACCGTGCAGGTGCCCAAGACCATGCCCGATTGGCAGGGAAAGCCCGCGCCGACCACCATGCTGCAGGCGGCCAAGATCGCTGGCGTGGACATTCCGCACTACTGCTACCACGACAAATTGCCCATCGCGGGCAACTGCCGCATGTGTCTGGTGGAGTTTGGCACGCCGATGATGGGCCCGGATCGCAAACCGGTGCTCAACGAGGATGGAACGCCCAAGATCTCCCGGTCGGTGCTTCCCTATGAGCCGGGAACCTCGCGCGGTGCCATCGCTTGTGCCACGCCGATCTCGCCGGGCATGGAAATCTACGCCAATTCGAAGGCCACTGAGCAAATGCGCGAGTCGGTGCTCGAATCGCTGCTCATCAACCATCCGCTAGATTGTACAATTTGCGACCAGGCCGGTGAGTGCAAACTTCAGGAGTACTCCGTCCAGCACGGCAAGGCCGACAGTCAATTTGTCGAAACCAAGGTCCACAAGCCCAAGGCGGTCGATCTCGGCCCCCGCATCGTCCTCGATGACGAGCGCTGCATCTTGTGCACTCGGTGCATCCGCTTCACTCGCGACATTGCTGGCGATGACGCGTTGGGCATCGTGAATCGCGGTTCCTACAACACCATCAGTGCCTTCGAACCGGGCAAGTTCGACAACAACTATACGCTCAACACCGTGGACTTGTGTCCGGTGGGTGCGCTGACTTCCAAGGATTTCCGCTTCAAAATGCGGGTCTGGTTCCTTAAGGAGACCAAGAGCCTCTGCACTAGTTGCGGCACCGGCTGCAATATTACTATTGGTTCCCGCGAGGGAGTCATCCACCGCTACGAACCGCGCGAGAACGACGCCGTTAACGGGCCTTGGATGTGCGACAGCGGACGTCTGAATTACCGCTGGGTGGGTCGTGCGGATCGTCTGAAGCAGGTTTTGCGGACCTCGGCCGATGGTACGCGCCAACCGGTTTCTTGGAATGCTGCCATCGAGTCCGCCGCCTTGATCTTGACCCAAGCACCTCAAGGCAGCGTGGCCTTCGTGGTCTCAGCTCGTCAGACCAACGAAGAGCTTTTCTTGCTCAAGAAACTGGCCACCCACACTGCAGCCCTGACCGATGCGGTACCCCGTGACGGTGAGCCCGATCGGTTATTGGTGAGCGAAGACCGTAATCCCAACAGCAATGGCGTCCGATTGACCGGCATGGCCTTCACCGAGTTTGGATTTAACCTGACGAAGATCGCCGACGGCATCGCCCAAGGCCGTATCAAGACACTGGTCGTCTTCGGTGAAGATGTCACCCAGGTGGGCATCGGCCCCGAATTGCTGGCCAAGCTCGATGCGTTGATCGTCAGCGACATTTTGCCCAATGCCACGACGGCGGCGGCAACCCTCTTGCTGCCCGGTGCGGCCCATGCTGAAAAGCGGGGCACTTTCGTCAACGTGAAGGGGCGGCTGCAGAAGTTCCAGAAGGCCGTTGAGGCGCCGGGCGACGCTCGCCCCGAGTGGGAATTTCTTCACGAGCTGGTGCACTCGCTCACGGGTCACAATGGCTACCGAACCATCGAGGGCCTTTTCAACCAGATGGCCGCTGAAGTGCCGGCCTTTGCTGGGCTCGAGTGGGCCAAGGTGGGTGATACCGGAGTCACGGTTCAGATCTGAACGACCATGGAAGCGATCAATTATCTTAGTCCGACTGCACAGATGATCCTCTTCAGCGCGCTGAAGATCGGTGTGGTCTTCGGTGTGGTGATGACGGCCGTGGCCTACGCGGTCCTCGTGGAGCGCAAGGTCTCGGCATGGATCCAGAACCGTGTCGGTCCGAATCGCACATCACCCTTCTTCATCAATTACCTGCCGGTCATTGGTCCGCTCTTGGTGAGGTTGGGAATATTCCAGCCGGCGGCCGACGGTCTGAAATTCCTACTCAAGGAGGACTTCACGCCCAACTATGTCCGCAAGGTCTACTTTTGGTTGGCACCGGCCATTACGGTGATTCCGGCGCTGCTGACCGTCGCGGTCATTCCTTTTGGTTCCAACCTTGGCAGTGAGAAGATGGTCATTGCCGACCTGAACGTCGGTATTCTCTACACCTTTGGAATCGTGTCGCTCGGCGTCTACGGCATCGTGCTGGCCGGCTACGGTTCCAACTCCAAGTACCCCTTTCTGGGAAGCATTCGTTCCACCGCCCAGATGATTTCCTACGAAATCGCCATGGGCATGAGTGTCATTCCGATTTTCATTCTCACCGAGAGCCTCAATTTGAGCGACATCATCCGGTACCAGGCTGAGCACGGCTGGATGATTCTCAAGCAACCGCTGGCCTTCGTCATCTTCCTGATCGCTTCCTTCGCTGAGACCAATCGTCTGCCGTTCGATCTTCCGGAATCCGAGTCCGAACTCGTCGGTGGATACCACACCGAATACAGCTCCATGAAGTTCGCTCTCTTCTTCTTGGGCGAGTACGCCAACATGATCGCATCAGCTGCCATGATGGTGACGCTCTTCATGGGTGGCTGGACGATGCCCTTTATCGATGCGTTGAACTTGCCGGCCAGCTCGCTGCTGTTGGGCTTTATCCACATCGGGGTGTTCTTTGCCAAGATGGCCTTCTTCATGGTCGTCTTCATCTGGGTGCGCTGGATGCTCCCTCGCTTTCGCTACGATCAACTGATGGATCTTGGATGGCGCCGTTTCATCCCGATGGCCTTGGCCAACATCGTGGTGACCGCGCTCGTAGTCGCCTTGTTCAACAACTAATTCGTCCACTGACTTCATGAGCACCAAAGTTGTCGATCGCCCCCCGCTGACCTTTTACGAGCGCACCTATTTGCCAGCCATTCTTGGGGGTCTCAAGGTCACGGCCAAGCACTTCGCGGACACCGTCTTCAAAGGCAATTCCGTGACCATGCAGTATCCGGAAGAGCGTTGGGTGGTGCCCGAGGGGTACCGCGGCGCCCCGTATTTGGTGA
>JBDKKQ010000226.1:0-6955 GCA_039796015.1 Verrucomicrobiota bacterium | reverse complement strand
TGGCTCAGACCGACATTCTCACCGGGGTTGAACTGGAAAAGTTCGGGCGCGGTGGCCAGTTGGTAATTGTAACCCGCATTGAATGCATTCAGGGCCGTCTCGGCGACCTTGGGGTCTTTGCCAGTGAAACGCTCCGTCAGCAAGCGGGTGAGCTTGGTGACATTCAGGTCGAACATCTTGGCGAGCAGACCGAGGGAGAAAACATTCTTACCCTTGTCACGGCCGGTGCCACCGATGGCCTCGACGGTCAGGGAGGAAATGGGGACGCCAACATGGCGGTACTTGGTGAGGTTTTCTTCCGAGATGTCCTCGGCCTTCATGTGATCGGAGTCGTAGATCACGATGCCGCCCGGCTTGAGAGAACTGAGGTGGGCCTTGTAGCTGTGATCGTAGAAGGCCAGCAGCATGTCGGCCTCGTCACCGGCCGAAAGCACTTCGCCGGAGCCAATGCGTACCTGGAAAATGGAGGGTCCGCCGGAGATCGTGGACGGGATGGTCATGAAGGTCATGACCTCTTGCTCGGAACGGCCTGCGAGGCGGGCGAGGAAGCCGCCGATGGCCTGAATACCGTCCTGTGAATTGCCGGCGATACGGATGACCGCCTCGGAGATTTTTGAAATCTTGGGCGAAGATTGCGGAGAAGCAGCAGTGCTCATTGATTCAAATGGATGTGACTCTTCCGCGAAAATCTGAGGGCGGAGCAGAAGGGCAAGACTCCAACGGCAGACGTTGCGGTTCGGATTGCATCCTAGATTGGACTGGGACTGGGTCAAGTGCGCCTGTAAGCACTCTTTTTCCGGCGTACGGGAGGTATCCGAGCCCCCAAGAGGGCTGTTTTCGGGGTCAGCCGAGGGGCAGTGGCCCAGCGCTGCAGAGCGTCGGATTACCGAAAGTTTTCAGATCATGTCCAAAGCCCTGGGCAATCGACAACCACAGGCGGTTGTGTGGTGTCTTATCGAGGTGCAGGCAAAGGCCGGTGCCAAACCCCAGTCCGCCGCCCACCAGCACAAAGGGAATGTTGTCATGGGAGTGGCTGTTGCCCTTGCCCAGCTCGTTGGTCCAAAGAATCGTGGTGTGGTCGAGGAGAGATCCGTTGCCATCCGGATCGGGCGTTGTCGCGAGTTTCTGAGCCAGCGCGGCGATTTCGCCGGCGAACCAGCGGTTGATCTTCACCAGTTTTTCCTGCGAACCGGTGTTGAGATCGGGATCGTGCGAGAGCGAGTGATGGCCGTCATCGATACCCAGCCAGCGCATGCGGGACTGCCCGACCGAGTTGGTGTATTGCAGGGAGGCCACTCGGGTCATGTCATTGGCGAAGGCATTGACCAGCAGGTCGGCCTGCATGCGAGAAACTTGGGGAATGGTGTCGTTCTCATTGCCGATGCCCGGTTCTAGGACCGGTGCGGCCACGCGCAGTTTCTGGCGACCGGCTTCAGAAATCTCCCGTTCCATCTCGCGGACGAGTGTCGCATTCCGTTCCAAGATCGCTCGTTCTTCTCGGCCCAGTTTTTGCGAAACCCGCTGGAGATCCGAACGCACCTGATCAAGGACACTGCCGAGGTTCTCGCGGTCTTTGACCTGGCCGAAAATCTTTTCAAACACCTCGTAGGGATCGGACAGCGGAGCGACCGGCTGATTGGATCCGGCGTAAGTCCAGCGTGTCCAAGGGTCGGCCCGATGAGGCACTCCCACTCCCAGTTCCAATGATCCAAAGCGGGTCCGCGTCTCCGGTCGCCCCTGCAAGAAAGTTTTTAATTCTTGGTCGATGGACGGCCCGCTGGCCCAGCCGGCCGGCGTGTCGGAGCCTCCCTGGATATTGCCGGGGAGCAGTTCAATGCCCGTGAGCAGGCAGCTCATGCCGCGCATGTGCCCGTCGCCATCGCCACGGACCCGGTTGCACAATCCTTTGAGAATGAGCATTTGGTTCCGGTAGGCAGCCAGCGGCTCCAAGATGGGTTTGAGCTGGAACTCGGTGCCCGCGGTTTCCGGCCAGAACTCATTGGGCACGGTGCCGTTGGGGGTGAAGACGAAGACGATGCGCGGCGCAGACCGTTTGCGCGGGGCGGCCTGAAGCGAGGGCAATCCGCCCAGGAACGGCAAGACCGCGGCAGAGAGGCCCAGGTCTCGGAGGAAGCGGCGACGCGGTGAGGGGGTGAGGGTGGGCTTCATTTCCGTGACGGGTTCTTCGGATCCAAGGTGGCGGTGTGGACAGCGATCTCTACTAGAAGTTGGCGAACATTGCAGCCGGAGTGCTCGAAGGCCAAATCGAGTTTCTGAAGTGACCCCACCCCATAGGCGTCCGGCGCCTGTTGGACCGTGTGCTGGAAAAGTTGTCGGACGAACCCGCGGCGGGCATCCGGGCTTTCGGCGGCATGGCGAGCAAGGTCTCGAGGGCCCCGCAGGGTCAGCGTCTTGCCGTCGGCCGTCTGGTACTCGGAGGTGGCGTTGACGGGTTTCCGAGTGTCCTCCAAGCGGAACCGCCCGGCCGCGTCGAATTGTTCCAGACTGAAGCCCAGCGGGTTGATGGTCGCGTGGCAGGCCATGCATTGCGGTTTTTCGGTCAGTTGAGTCACCTTCTCGCGCATGGTCAGCGACGGATCGAATCGGTCGTCCATGAACTCGATGGCCATCGGCGGTGGTTTAAGAAAACGGCCCAGCACCTTGCGAGTCAGGAAGACGCCCCGATGGATTGGTGAGGAAGACCGGTAGTAGGAATGGGCCGAAAGCAGAAACGGATGCGTGAGCACCCCAGCCCGTTGCTCTGGATTGAAACGCACGGGGACAAAGGCGTCCTCGACGGCGTTGGTGGCACCTCCGCCCGCCCCACGCTGAGTGCTCCCCAAACTTTCGACCCCATAATACCGGCGGAGTGGGGCATTGAGGTAGATCTCGTCGGACAACAACAATTGTCGGTAATCCGAAGCGTCGCTCCAAACCACCGAATCTACGAAGTGGTTCAGGGAGGTTCGCAAATCTTGCACCATCTCGGCATCGAAGCCCGGATAAGACTTGGGATCCTTGGCGATGTCATCGGCCGCCTCCGCATCGAGCCAATGGTCAAAGAACCCGCGCAGCTTGGCCTTAGCCCGAGGGTTTTGGATCATGCGTCGGGCCTGGGCGCGGATCTGGTCCGGAGTGCTGACTTCTCCGCGGTTGGCAGCTTTCCTGAGCGCCTCATCCGGGAGCGAATCCCACAGCACCAGAGCCAGACGTGCCGCGGTCGCATGACTGTCTTGACGTCCCTCCGACTCCGGGTAGAGGAATCGTGGAGAGGTCATCACCGCCAGCACCGACCGCTTCACCGAGTCTTCCAAAGCGACGCCGGGTTGGAACCAGAGGTCCACCGTGCGGTGACGCAGCTCTGTATCTAGAGGCCGCCGAAACGCGCGCTCAGCCAACTGGGCGCAGAAGTCCTGCATCCGTCGGCTGAGTTCGGTGCGGTTGGTCAGGTCGGCGGGGAGACCGGCCAGGCGAGGGAGCCGCTCAGCCACCAGTTCTGAGGTTTCGGTTCCGGCTCGGGTGATCGTCCGCCACCATTCCTTAGAGATCGAATGCCCGCGCTCGTAGCCCAGACTGGAATCCTCGGCCGGAAACGCGGTGCCGATGATCGGGGTCGCGGAGGATGCTTCCGGCGACAGGACCGAGGAGGGAATCCCTGTCCAGGGCCCATGCGGTGGCTTCCACTCGAGCCTCACAGCGGCCGTCTTCTCCTTGAACTTGAAGTAATCCAAGCGCAGGGGGTAGCTGCGTCCGCCCAGCAGGTACAAAGCCCCGGACCCCTGGCGTTCCACGCCGCCCGAACTAACCCACAAATCCACCAGAGCCTCTTCGCGCTTGGCGTCTGAATCATCCCGTCGATTGCTGTCGCCCGCCGCCAGGTCGGTGTTGACGTAAAGCCGCGCGCCATTAGGGGTCGTCACCCGGAACTGGTATTCGCCCGACTCCGGCGCCAGCACTGATCCGCTCCAGGCAATGGAGAATTGGTCGGCCGTAATATTCGGGGTCGGAGAGTTGGTCCCGAAGTCGAAGCGGACGATGGGATCGATCCGTTGGAGGGCCGACTTGTCCTTCTTGTTCATTCCCTTCGACTGAAAATATTCGGCCTGAAGCCCTCCGGATCGTTCGGTCTGACGAGTCTCAGCGAAACCACTCAGCAGGTCGGCGACTGATTCGCGGTAGCGTCGCTGGGTGAGGCGACTGAACTCGATTCGAGCGGGGGTATTTCGGGCCCGGGCCTGGGGCGAATAGAAGGCTCCGTGGATAAATTCAGCGACCGCTCGCGCATCGGCCTCCGAGGTCTTTTCCTTGCGATCGTCGGGCATGGTCCGGTGGATGTACCGGGCCAGCGACGTCACGGACTGTTCGCCATACAATGTCTCGTCGTATTGGCCGGCGACTCCCTCGCCCTGAGGCCCATGGCAACGGGCACAGTCTTCGCGGTAAATAATGTTCCCGGATCGGGTCGCAGAGGTGGAGTGGGCCACGGAACCCTCATTCCCGCCCCGCCGCCCCGCACACGCAGCCAAGGTCAGGCCCGCCACGATGAGGGATATCCAGTGAAAACGTTTCATCCGCACTCGCGTCCAATCCCTGAAATCTCCCCCTGGATCAATGGCCAATTTCAGTGCGCATTCCGAGGAGGGCTTGCCTTTGGACACCCGCTGGAGGGCAATGCGGCCCGATGAAACCTTGGGCTTGGTTATTCTGGATGGGATGGATGCTGGCCATGTCCCGTGGGACGAGTGCCGCAGACCTGTCGGTTCAGGGTTCCGATACCATGGTGTTGCTGGCTCAGCGTTGGGCCAGCGCGTACATGGGCAGTCATCCTGGGTTGCGGATCGAGGTGAGCGGCGGCGGTTCCGGGATTGGGGTTGCGGCGCTGGTGAACCGGACGGCCGACCTAGCGACCTGCTCCCGCAAGATTCGAGCCCGCGAGGTGGAGGCCTATGTGCGGGCCTTCGGGGTTCGTCCGCGGGAGTACCCGGTCGCCTTGGATGCGGTGCTAGTGCATGTTCATCCGTCCAACCCGGTGAGCGCCCTCGATTTCGATCAATTGTCGGGCCTGTTCTCCGGACGGATTCGCAATTGGAAGGAGGTGGGCGGCAAGGATCAGCCGGTGGTCCTCTATGGGCGGGAAAGCAGCTCAGGCACCTACGAGTTCTTCCGGGAAACGGTGCTCCGTGGGGCCAACTATTCGTCGTCGTTGCAGCCCCTGCAGGGCAGTGCTCAGGTGGCGGCCTCGGTGGCGGCTGATCCCGGAGGATTAGGTTTTTCTGGCGGGCTTCCCGGTGCCGGAACCCGACGACTGCGCCTGGCCCAACGCCCTGGACAGCCCCCGGAGGAGGCCACCGAAACCACCGTGCGCAGCGGCCGCTATCCGCTGTGGCGGAGGCTTTACGTGTATGTCCATGTGCCGGTCGACCGGGGCGCGGTCCAAGACTGGGTGGCCTGGATGCGGGGCAAGGAAGGCCAGTCGATGCTGAGCGAGTTGGGCTTCTACCGATTAGAACCCTAAGCCAACAACGAAGCTCCTTCTGGTTGAGCCGAAACCATTGCCCGGAAACAAACTCCGGGAATCCAGCCTCCGAGCCTGCTGCCAATGTGCATTCATCCTTCGTTTGCACAGTCTGCCAGCGGCCGAACGGTTCAACTTGGCGGATAACCCGGTGGCGCAAGAAGAATGCCTCAAGTGGCGAGGGCTCATGAGGGGGCGGATTCCACAGATGCTGGCCAAACAGGCCGATTCCGACCCTCGCCTCCAGTGCGTTTTCCTCGGGAAATCGAGGGTTTTAGGTCTCCCAGACAGCGTTTGGCCCTGGTTCGTCAGCACGAAACCTTGAGGTTTGGTGAGTCCTCAGGTCGAATGTGAGGTTTATCCTAGGGACAGGAAATGCCACAAAGGCGCGGTTCCGTTTTCCCTTGAGACCTGAACCGGGGCCCGGAGATTAGAATTGTCGGGCGACTGGCCAGTGAGTTCCGGTGGGGGCGGCAAAGCGACCCCTTGAGGTTGGATTCGTCGGACGATGATGGGGCCGTCTTTGGGCACGGGATCGGGCATCCACCGAGGCCAGAAGAGAAGAGTGTTGACCGAGGGTCGGTGAACCCCCGCCTAAATCTAACGGATTCCCGTCATTTGCTTGCGGGGATTTGACGGGTCAGGTGGGACACGGGTCAGGTGGGGCAAATAAGGTTTTATAGGGTCACCTTCTCCGGCCCTCTTAGTCTGGCAATTTGTTTTATCGGAGTGTCTGGCAAGACGGGTTTTCCAGTTTCAAAGGTGTCGCTGGCATCAGATCCCGAGCAACATTCGACCAACGGTTACCATTTCTTCCCGAATACGATCGCGGCGCTCGGCGTTACCGGGATGAAACTCCGCAGCGCGGATCGGTCCATCCTGTTTAGGATCAATAAAAACCTTCTTCAGCGCCTCGATGGCAGAGGCAAAACCCGAGTTGCCAGTGTTAGCCTCGGTTTGGAACGCTTCCACTGCGATCCCGGGACCGTCTACAAACCCCGTCACCGTCAGCAGCACATCATAGGCATCCTTGGGTAATCGTCTTCCTGTTGGCCCGCCGAACGCATTGAGCTTCAGCACCAACAGCGGGCCGATATCGCACACCGCCACGGTGCATTCCTGGGCGGTGCCGAAGAGGTCGACTCCCTTCACCTCGACTAGACGCCGACTCGCCAAGGCACGGTTCACACCCGGAACAATGCTTGCCACGACGTCATCCACCATCCGGGCACCGGTTACCGACGGAGGGTCCTCTGTAAGGAAGTCGAGGTAGAGATTCATCCCGCCGTATTTGCGTACGAGACGATTGCGCTCAACTCTGAAACCCAGTCCCTGCAAATCCGATTGGATGGTCCCGTATTGTCCGCCGGAGGCGCACAGGGAGATCCCAAAATCCACATCCATCGTGACCGCTCCTAGCAACCCAGGCACACTCGGCTT
>JBDKKQ010000225.1:0-2678 GCA_039796015.1 Verrucomicrobiota bacterium | reverse complement strand
GCGACGAACAACACCTCTTCGTCAATCAACGCCCCGTCGAGAATCGCGGGCTCCATTTTGCCCTGGCTGAGGGCTATCACACAGCCTTGATGCGTGGGCGTTATCCCGTCTGCTGCCTGTTCCTGGAGATCGATCCGGCGGCCGTCGACGTCAACGTCCACCCGCAAAAACGCGAGGTGAAGTTCCGGGAAGAAGCCGCTGTGCGACGTCTGGTAGCCAAGGCCATCCGAGACACATTACTGAAGTTTCACCAAGCACATCCCGAGGCCGAGAGGTTCACCCCCGATCTGCGACTCCCGATGCTAGTCGGCGAGGCCACGCGGTACCCTTCGACTCCGCATTCCCCGACCACCACCCAGTCCACCCTGCTGCCGGGATTCTCCGGCACAGAGCTGGCGGAGCCGAACCCACCCGCTGTCTTCCCAGCTACGAGGCCTGCCCTAGACCTCCCCACCACGGAGACCCATGCGGCTCCGGCCTCAGGGTTGCCCCAACCCGATTCCATTCCGGCACAGCAATCCGCCGAACCCACGTTCACCCGACCGTCGGAGCCGGCCGCTCGCCCCCTCCCGGGCACCCCACCGACGGCGGTGACCGAGAGCCCAATAGTGCCCTCGGGTCCAAGCCACCTGATTTCTTCGGCTCACCCTGCCCACCCTACCCATCCCAACCTGCCTGCCGCCCCGCTCCCGTCGGGTACGGGTGCGTTGCCCGTCGCCCTGCTCCAGCGACCGCTGCGAATCATCGGTGTCGTGGGCCGTCTGTATGTGCTGCTCGAATCTGAGCGCGGGCTAGTACTGCTCGACCAGCACGCGGCCCACGAACGCATCCTCTTCGAGCAAATGCTTCAGCGGCTCGAGGCCGGTCATCAGGCGGCCTCCCAACGACTCCTCCTGCCGGAGACCGTGGAACTCTCGGTGCGCGATGCGGAATTTGTGCGCGGCAACCTCGAGACCTTAACCCGCATGGGCATCGGGCTGAGCGAGTTCGGTGACCGAACCTTCTTGCTCGATGCGCTCCCGCCCATGGTGAAGTCCAGCCACCCTAAGCGCTTCACCCTCGATCTCATCGACGCCCTCAAGGCCGCGGGCTCCGGTGTGAACTTAATGCGACTGGGCGAGGACGTGATCGCCAAGACCGTGTGCCGTCACGCGGTCAAAGCCAACGACCCGCTTTCGGGACGAGAACTCGATCAACTCCTCGTCGACCTCAAGAAGTGTTCCATGCCCTACACCTGCCCGCACGGTCGACCCACGATGATCGAGATGGGCTGGCGCGATTTGGAAAAGCGCTTCGGTCGCACGGGCTAGAAAACCCTCAACCCCACCCTGCGCCTTCCGCCCCGCGAATCCTGGCCAGCGGGACGCAGCTCGGTGCCCCAACAAAGCAACCCATACCCGCCCAGAGAATGCGCACACCAGACCGAGAGGCTCGGTACCGCTAGCGGGGCACTCCAAACGGACTCCTTCCAGAAACAGACCCATCCCAATTCCATGCCTCCGCAGGGAGATCCGTGGTGTGTCTGTCGGCTTGGCGAAGCCGGCCGTGTCGTGAATACTCCCACACAATGAACTCCCTCCGCGTCGCCCTCGCCCGCCTCGTATTGCTGGGGGCTACCACTGCCGGAACCCTGTGCGCGGCCCAATGGCCCTCCTGGCGCGGACCCAACCAAGACAACACCACGCCCGAGACCCAATTTCCGGAGCACTGGAGCAAGACCGAGCACATGCGGTGGCGCTCTGAACTACCGGAGGCCGGGAACTCGTCGCCCATTGTCTGGGGCGACACAGTGTTCATTACCCAGGCCCTGCAAGACGGCAAGCAGCGGACGCTCATGGCCTTCGACCGGAAGACCGGCAAACTCCGATGGCAACACGGCGTCCCCTACGAAGAAAACGACCCTCGCCACAAGACCAACCCGCACTGCGCCGCCTCGCCGGTCACCGACGGACAGCGAATCGTGGCCAGCTTCGGATCGGCCGGAATCGTGGCCTACGACTTCGCGGGCAAGACCCTCTGGAAGGCCGACCTCGGCAAGCAGCGCCACGAATGGGGACAAGGCTCCTCACCGGTGATTCACGGAGACCGAGTGATCGTCTACCACGGGCCCGGCGAATTTTCCGCATTGTATGCCTTGGACAAGAAAACGGGGAAAGAGCAGTGGAAGGTCGCCCTCAAAGAACAGCATCCCGCAGAGCGTTTCGATGGATTTGCCGGAAAGAACGACGGGGCCTTGGGCACCTTCAGCACCCCGCTGGTGATCCGGGCCAAGGGACGCGACGAACTTATCCTGCCCGTCGCCAACAAGATTCGCGCCTTCGCTCCGGCCGACGGCCACGAACTCTGGGCCACTGACGGCATCAACCCGCTGGTGTACAGTTCCACTACCTTCGGCGAGGGCACACTCCTGACCATGGGCGGATTCTTCGGCGGCATGGTGGCCATTGCACCCGGCGGCGAAGGCGACCGGACCGGCCAGCGGCTCTTCCACGAGCAGCGCATGAAGAAGCACACCATCGGATCGCCTATTATTCATGAGGGTCACGCCTATGTGAGCGTCACCGACGGATTCTTCCAGTGCTACCGGATGTCCGACGGTAAGATGGTTTTCGAGGAGCGTCTCCCGGCCTCCGGGGGAGCCAACGCTACTTGGGCCACGGGCGTCCGTGTCGGTAACC
>JBDKKQ010000224.1:0-8400 GCA_039796015.1 Verrucomicrobiota bacterium | reverse complement strand
CTGCAAATATCGAGTGTGCTCAAGCCGCGCGAATCGTTCCGAATTAATCTCCTGCCCGGCGTCGATGCGAAGGCGTTTCTGATGTCGCACCGAACGGGCGGGAAGGAGCTAAAATGGGCGCTGCGCCAGGTGCTGCCGGAGCGCTTCGTCCAAGCTTGGCTGGGGCCAAATGCAGCTCCACGGCCGCTGGCCCAATTGCCACAACGGGAGATCGATGCGCTCGCAGCCGATCTGGCAGGTTGGGAACTCCAACCGGACGGCGACGAGGGCTATCCGAAGGCGGAAGTGACGATAGGCGGTGTGGACACATCGGCGCTATCGTCCAAGACCATGGAGTGCCGGGACGTGAAGGGTTTGTTCTTCATCGGCGAGGTGGTGGATGTGACCGGCTGGCTAGGCGGCTATAACTTCCAGTGGGCTTGGGCCAGCGGATACGCAGCCGGCCAGGCCGTCTGAGTGCGGCGGTCCTTTTCGGCTGCTACTGCGTTGGTTCGGGGGGCGAGTATCGCAGGGTACACGCCCCCCCGCTCCGCCTTGTCCCTGCCGAAAATTCCTCGCCGCAGTCAGACGGCCTGGGCCTGGAACCTCGTCTGGGAATGGGAACTTGGGTTGGGAACTGTGTTGGGCCATCGACCCCACGCCTTTGTGCGATGGCAGCAGCGGGATCGGGCCGCAGTGAGCATTGGAACGTCGACACTCCGCCCCCCTCGCGCGTCAGCGCGAAAGCTCCTCCTGCCCCAACGTTCCCTGCGAACGCAGGACCGATCCCGCGGAGCCCCACGAGGCACCACCCCGGGCGCCAGCTTCAGCAAGCCTCCCGCAAGCGATATGTTAGAGTGGATATTTTTGTGTAAATAGGTGGGACCGACCCCCTGCCCTTCAGGTAATTCGCTTGAGAAAGCCCGCGAACACCGGCTAATCGGGGGACGGTGCGCCGCGTCCAAACATTGCTCCTCATTCTTATGGCATGGACCACGGGCGTCCGGAACACCACCGGTGCGGCCCAGACCCCAGAACCGGCCTTCCCCCAGGTGCTCCGCTGGGCCAACGACGCCGAAGGCGGTGCCCCTTATATCTTTCACCCTCCCGACAACCCCGACCAACTCGTCGGATTCGAAGTCGAACTCGCCCAAGCACTGTGCGACCGACTGGGATGCACCTCCCAATTCGTCCAGTACAACTGGGCCAATTTAATCCCCGGCCTCCGTCAGGGGGGTAATTACGACATCGTCATCGCCGCTTTGGAGCGCACCCCAGAAAACCTCGCCCAGGTGGCGATGAGCCGGCCTTATTTCGCGTTCGGACAACAACTCGTCGCTCGCACACACGACACAACTGTCCAAAGCCTCGGCGATCTGGCCGGACGTCGGATCGGCGTATTGGCTTCGACCTTGTCCCACCGCTTGGTCACCCAGCAAGGCGGCTTGGAAGTGCGCGTGTACGACGAAAATGTGAACTACTTCCGGGACTTGGAACTGGGCCGGCTCGACGCCGTTCTCACCGATTCTCCCATCGCCACGGTCCAACTGCGCACTAGGCCGAACCTCCGAGCGGCCGGTCCCCCCTTCGCTCCCGCCTACTACGCGATCGCTGTACCGACCAGTTCCCCAGAGCTGCTGACTCGCATCAATGGAACCCTCGAATCCCTCATCCAAGATGGCACCCTCGAACGCATCTACCGCCGCTACGAGTTGTGGGGCCCAAAGCAAGCAACCTTGGCCACCTGGAACGCAGCAGCGGTTTCGACAACAACCTCCGGGGCAAGCACCGCTGCAACAAGACCCAGCCCCAAACCAACCCTTCGGTATTTCAGCATCCTGATGGAGGCTGCGGTGACCACCGTGTGGGTGAGCCTAGCGTCCATGGCTCTGGCCATGACTTGGGGACTCGGATTGGCCCTGGCTCGTCGCTACGGATCGCGACCCGTGCGCTGGATGGCCATCAGTTACATCGAAGTGTTCCGCGGCACGCCCCTGCTGTTGCAGTTGTACTTCATCTATTTCGGGTTGGCCCAGCAATGGGGTTGGAAACTCTCAGCCGGGGCCGCAGCCATACTAACACTCGGGCTCAACTACGCCGCCAACGAAGCCGAGAACTTCCGGGCCGGACTCGAAGCCGTTCCCCGCGGCCAGACCGAGGCGGCGCTGGCCCTAGGCTTGTCACCTGCCATGACACTGCGACGAATCCTCCTGCCCCAGGCCCTGCGAATCAGCCTCCCCGGCATCACCAACGACCTCATCGCCCTGTTCAAAGATTCCTCCATTGTTTCGGTGATCGGCCTCGTCGAACTCACTAAAGAATTTCTCATCCGCTCGCTGGATGCGGGCGACTATATCGGCCTAGGAATCCTCACCGCGGCCATCTATCTGGCCATGGCCCATGCGGCTTCGCTGGGAGCCCGGGCTCTCGAACGGAGGTTGCGGACATGATCGAGATCGTAGGACTCCGAAAGCGTTTCGGCACAGTGACGGTGCTCGATGGCATCGATCATCATCAGAGCGCCGGGGAAGTGGTGGCCCTGATCGGACCCAGCGGTTGCGGCAAGAGCACCCTGCTCCGCTGTCTCAATTGGCTAGAAACACCCGATGCGGGATCACTGCGCCTGGGGGATGTTCGTATCGAGGCGGGCACTCCTGAGGCGGCCGACCGGCGGCTGCGTCAGCGATGGCGGAGACGGACAGGGATGATCTTCCAGCAGTTCCATTTGTTCCCCCACCGAACGGCCCTCGAGAACGTGATGGAAGCCCCGATCCACGTGGACCGCCTGCCGCGTTCCGAAGCCCATGCGCTGGCGATGGGTCTGCTTTCGAAGGTAGGCCTGGCCGATCGAGCTCACCACTTGCCCGCGCAACTCTCCGGCGGCCAACAGCAACGCGTGGCCATTGCCCGCGCGTTAGCCATGAAGCCTGAGATTCTCTTGTGCGACGAACCTACCAGCGCCCTGGATCCAGAGCTGCGCGGCGAGGTTTTGGCAGTGCTGCAAACCCTGGCGGCCGAGGGTAGGACCCTGCTGCTCGTCACCCACGAACTGGCCTTTGCTCGGGACATCGCCGACCGGGTTGTCTTCGTCGAGGGCGGCCGCGTGGTGGAATCAGGGCCGACCCGAGCGGTGCTGGATCAACCCCAGCATCCGCGCCTTCAGGAGTTCCTCGGGAAACATCGGGCGAGGCCCCTGTAAAATCCCTGCGGCCGGGCGCGCTTCATCGAGTCAGACCATCGAGGGCAGCACCCAGTTCCCGTCAACTCCGCTAGACCTTCGGGGCCGAAATGAGCGCGAGGCGACCGTCTTGGCAACCGGCGACCACTTGGGTGTCTCCAGGCAACCATCCCAGGGCCGTCACAGCACCGGCCAAGGCGGTGGCCCGCAGCGGTTGGGAAGATTTGCCCGCATTCCAAAACAACACCCGCCCCGCCTGGCATCCGCTGGCCAACAAATGCCCCGTCTTTTGGTAGGCGAGGCTGGAAGCCCGGGCCGGATGCCCTTCTAAAATCCGAGGTGTGGAACCGGCCGGCCCCTTGCCGCTGCAATCCCACACCATGAGTTCCTGACCACCGTCGGTGGCGAGGTAGCGACCCGAATGATGCCAGGCAAGGCTTCGCACCTTGGCGTCGTAACCCGACATGGCTAGTTCTTCCCCTTCACGGAACGGCAGCGGCCAAATCTGTACGCTGTTCTCTTGAGTGCCGGCCACCACCCAGCGTCCGTCCGGCGAAATCGCCAGCGAGACCAGACTCGTTTTCCAGGGCAACTCCGCCGTCACGCGGCCGGTTTCCGAATCATACACGCTCACTCCGCCATAGCAGGCGACGCCCAACGATCGACCGTCAGCCGACCAAGCCAATGCGGCCACCGTACTGCGATGACCGCCAAGGGTGTGGGCCCAACCGGTCCCAGCAACTCCACCGGCCCCACTGCTCCCACTGGCCCGCCCGATGCACACCGTCTTGCCGGAAGCCGCAGCCAATCGATCTCCTGAGGGAGAACCCGCAAGCTGCTCAACCCAGGCCGAGGGCATAGGCAAAGACTCGACTTGAGTTCCAGCCACCGGATCCCAGAACCGGACTTGTCCATCCTGACCCGCGGTTGCGAAGCAGGAGGTCGTCGGGTTCCAGACGAGGCGAAACCCTCCGCCCTCATGGGCCTGGAAGGCGTGAATCCGGCGTCCCGATGAGGCCTCAACCACCCAGGCCGAACCCTCGGTTCCCAAAGCCGCGATAAGACTCCCATCCGGCGAGCCTCCTAGGGCAGCGATGGGTTCAGAAAGGTCGAGAACCCACTCAGCGGGTCGAAGCGGAGCATTCATCACAGATCAAAGACAGCGGCGACAATCCATCCACTCAAGCCAGGCAGCGCCGGAACCCCGCGTTCAACGCCTCGCGGTCCAAGTTGCGTCCGATAAAGACCAACTGACTCTTGCGCTGCTGTTCATCCTTCCAGGGGCGATCGGGCTTGCCCTCAAAGAGCATGTGAACCCCTTGGAACACGAAGCGATTGGCCTGTCCCTTGATATTGAGGATGCCCTTCATACGGAAAATATCCTGACCCTTGGTTTGAAGGAGCTCGCTCAACCAGGCATTGAGCTTTTTGGCGTCGAGTTCACGGCGCTCTTCGATGCCCACGCTGGAGACGGTCTCGTCGTGGGTGTGAGTGTGACCATGGCCGCCGTGCTCGTGAACATGAGTAGGCTCAACAGTCTGACCCTCCCGCTCCACGCGCCCTTTAAACTCCTCCAACCCATGTTGAGTAAAGAGGGCGTAATTGCCGTGGGTCGGAATGCGCAACGTCGCCGTGATCCCGTCCTCACCCAGGATCAATTTATAGAGGGTCTTGCCCGGCTTAATCACTCCACCCATGCGAACCGCCGTTCCGATGCCACTAAAGACTCCTTCGGCAATTTCTTCGGCCTGGTGCAACGCATCGTGCAACCCACCCCCGCACTCCTCGCCGTGATCGTGGTCGTGATCGTGATCATGACCGTGGTCGTGACTGTGGTCGTCCTTCGCGTGCTCGTGGCCGTGATCATGGTCGGCATGAGAATGACCATGCTCGTGATCGGCGTGGGAATGACCGTGATCCTGGTCGTGCTCATGGCTATGGGTATCCAATTGGAGCAACACGGCGCCCATCACGGCATCCGGACCAGCATCGAGCCGCAGAGAGTAATCGCCCGCATCGAGATGGAGGGTACCGCTCCATTCGAAGGGCAGTGCCTTCTCCAGAAAATCACCATCCAAGGTGAGCTTGTGGCTCAGATCGAAAGCATGCAGGTGGATCACCTGATCGACCGACAAATTGGATTGCTCGGCATGCAGTAGCTTGGCGACCGGATTGATAGCTCGAACCTGGCGTTCCAGATGAGCCAACTCGTCGGCCGTCACCAAGTCGGTCTTGTTGAGGATGATGCGGTCGGCGAAAGCGATTTGCGCCTTGGCCTCGGGTGCATCGTGGAGATGAAGGGAAATGTGTTTGGCATCCACCAGCGTCACGATGCCGTCGAGGCGGAAGCTCTCCTTGATTTCCTCATCGCTGAAGAAGGTCTGAGCGACCGGGCCGGGATCGGCCAGGCCGGTCGTTTCCACCAGCACATAGTCGAACTTATTCCGGCGCTTCATGAGCTGACCGAGAATTCGGATGAGGTCGCCGCGCACAGTGCAGCAAAGGCAACCATTGTTCATCTCGAAGATCTCTTCGTCGGCCTGGATGACCAGTTCGTTGTCGATACCGATCTCACCAAACTCGTTCTCGATAACCGCAATCCGCTTCCCGTGGTTGGCTGTCAGAATGCGGTTCAACAGGGTGGTCTTGCCGGCGCCGAGAAAGCCCGTGAGGACGGTCACCGGAATGCGCGTGTCGTTGTGTTCGGCCATAGCTTGCCACAACCTTGCTGGAAGGTTCTCCCCATGGCAAATCCGGCGGTGGCCCCTTTGACGAGTCTTCCGCCGACAGGTTCTGGAAGCAGCAGCCGGACCGATCCCGCTGGAGCCCACCCACAAACCCGTCAAAGCGCAGCGGGACCGGGTCGGAGCGAGCATTGGAACGTCCACCGCCTAACCCCCTCGCGCCTTCAGCGCGAAAGTCCCACTCATCCCCACGTTCCCTGCGAGCGCAGAACCGATCCCGCGCAGCCCACCCGCGCACTCACCCTCCGATGTTGGCCTTTAAAAAATAGTAAAGACTGGAACCTTTTGTGTAAGTAGGTGGGACCGACCCCGGCTGATCCTGCGCAGCCCGCGGTCATTTGCCGCCGGGCTTCGGGGGCAACATGCCTAGGATGTCCTGCTGCTTGAGGTACCACTCACGCAAAGTCCGCGAGAGCATCGAGTCTTTGAAATCCTTGAAGTTGGCAATGTTCAAGGCCCCATCGATTTCGTCCTTCAGGGACTTGTTGAGATCCCCCTTGGCGTCGGTAGCCCAGCCGCGATAGGTGCCCGTCTTGTCATTGAGCATCTTCGCCGCGGCCATGCGAACCTCCGGCTCATAACGGAAATCCACGACCTCCACGAGACTCTTGTCGACCTTGCCCTTGAGGCGCTTGGTGTCGTCCTTGGCGGTCAGGACCAGACGGGCCGTGTCGATGATGCGCTGCTCGAGTTTGGCAGTGATATCAGCGTCTTCGAGATTCTCTTGGGCGACGATACCGAGGTCGCGGGAGGCGTTCTCGAGGCGAGCGCAGACCTGCTTGACCAACTCCTTCTCGAACTCTCGAAAGAACTTCTCGCCGCGCTTCAGAATGAGCTCCTTCTCGGCAGCACTGAAGGCGTACTTCTTTTCATCCAGACCCACAAAGTTGGTGTAGGCCGGCGCTTCGAGGAGCTTGCGAAGGCGACCCATCAAATTGGTTTCACCCACCTTGTCGGCAGTCGGAATCCCCTTCGACGGATCCTTCAATTCGAGCTTCAGGTCCAACGGCAGGAAGCTGAACAAAGCACGATCAACACCACCAATCCGCTCAACCTGATCGTTGAGATCCTTCCAGTGGGCCTTGGCACGGTCCTTCTGGTTTAGCTCACCGATAAACTCGAACTGGTTTTCCACCCGCAGCGACCGAGTCGAGGCACGAAACCAACTCAGCATCAAAGCAAAGTGATTGGCCGTCTGGGCCGCATAGCGAGCGGGTGAAAGGTTCACCTCAGCGATCGGGGTCGCATCGCGTGAATCCCGCGGAGCCTTGGCTGAAATGAAGGTCTCGATGAGACTGTTGGGAAGGAGTCGAATATCATCCGCCAACTGCGAGTAGGCACCCACCACCGGTTCGACGCCTTCGTCGAAACGCTGCAAATCACCATAGGTGCCGACCAGTTCGTCCGAACCAAAGAGCATCTTCTTTTCGCGCGGCTCTTGACCGCCAAAATACCCCCACTGAATGGTCGCCTTGTCATGGGGCAAGGGTTCCTTGCGGGTGCGGATGAACCAACCCACCTGCACCGCCGACTTGAAGACGGTGTACTCCATGATGGACGACGACGCGTAGTGGTTGGTGTAGGCGTCCAAGCTCTGGCCCGTAACATAGGCCTGGAACCACTCGTCGATTTGCTGGCGGCTCATGTTGGCTGAAACACTGCCGGCGAAGTTGTGCCGCAACCCGAGCACGTGACCCACCTCATGAGCCACCACCTCGCGCACGTAATCTTGCGAAGCTCGCAGTGCGCCGGCATCGGTCAGGGATTCATTGGACAGCAAGTCTTCCAGGCCTTGGGCATACTGGTGCGCGAACTCCACCGACTGCATGTGGCAGAGGCCATTGGCCGTCATCCACGGGAAGCCTTGCGCTGCCTCGCCCCCCACGGCGTCGGGGGTGAGCTTCTTCTTGTCGGCCACGATGTCGCGCATGGAGCGCAGCAGGGCGCGGGCGCGGGCCTTACCACTGAGAGCAAAAACACTCGTCATGTAAGCTTGCCCGTGTTCGGACTGGCCGGTGCGCGGGTCGATGAGGATGTCGGCATAAGCGAAGCCGGCGTTGTCCCAGGGAACCCACTGCACGATGTTGTAGCGGGCGTCAGGAGCGGTGACACCTGCGGGTGCTTTCTCAGCCCGGACGAGGTTGGTGCCGAAGGCCCGGTTCCAATACAGGATGCCATCTTTGACCGCCTCGACATAGTCGGTCGGAGTATTGGCGCTGTAGTGGAAGATCACCGGCTTAGAGAGATCGAATCGGGCCATCTGCGGAGAGGGCCGACCGGTGCTCTCCTCCAAACGCGCCTGAGTTTCGAAGAAGCGCGAGTACCGCAAATCGGAGCCAGGAGCTTCCTTACCTTTGTAAGACCCTGCCTCGTAGGGCGTGAAAAAATAACGCACCTCGAAACGCTGCTCAACATTGGCCATGGCCTCACGATCTCGAACCTGAACGCTCTGGCGGATGACGAGTTGGTTGTCGAGTTTCTCCGCTTGGAACACGCGCG
>JBDKKQ010000223.1:0-7921 GCA_039796015.1 Verrucomicrobiota bacterium | reverse complement strand
GCATGAACCCTGAGTTGGCGGCCGGATTCCGTGGGATGCGGGAGAAGCGCTTGCTCGATTTGGACAACCGCAAAGGCAAGGCCCCGGGTGGCTACCAATACACGCTGAGCGAGGCCCGCTTACCGTTCATCTTCATGAACTCGGTGGGCCTCCAGCGCGATTTGGAGACCGTGCTTCACGAGGCCGGTCATGCCTTTCATGCACTGGCCTGTCGGGAGCAGGATTTGCCGCTCTATCGGGAGGCTCCCATCGAGTTTTGCGAGGTGGCCTCCATGGCCATGGAACTTCTCGGGGCGGAGCATCTGGAGGTGTTCTATAGCCCGACGGACGCGCTTCGGGCACGGACGGTCCACTTGGAAGGGGTGATTGGCGTGTTCCCATGGATCGCCACCATTGATGCGTTCCAGCACTGGCTTTATTCCCATCCTAATCACAGCCGCGACGAACGTCGGGCTGCCTGGTTGGCTCTCATGGACCGGTTTGGGGGCGACGTCGACTGGTCTGGGTGCGAATCGGCCCGGGCCAACCTCTGGCACAAGCAACTCCACGTCTTCCTGTACCCCTTCTACTACGTCGAGTACGGCATCGCCCAATTGGGTGCGTTGCAAGTTTGGGTCAATGCCCAGCAGGATCCGGTGAAGGCTCTGGCCGATTATCAGGCGGGATTGGCTCTCGGTGGTAGTCGCCCATTGCCGGAACTCTTCGCCAAGGCCGGTTGCCGCTTTGACTTCGGCCGCGAAACGGTTCAACCGCTCGTGGCCCGGGTTTCGGAAGCCTTGGATCGACTGGCGGCCCATTGATCGATCGCTCGAAGGGCGGCTTCTTCAGTAGGCCTCGGCGAGGACTTGGCTCAGCACCTCATCGGTGAGTCGGATGGGGTTGCCCTTCATGCTGCTGGAGGCCTGGGCGGCTCGGATCAGTTCAGGAAAATCCGAGACGCGGAGTCCATACTGGGCCAGTCGAGGGATTTGCCATCCGTGCACCGATTCGGTGATCCAGCGCAGTCCCTCGTCGATCGAGGCCCCCGGGATGCCTGTCAGCCAATGGGCGGCCTGTCGGTAGCGTTCGAGGGCGAAATGTCCGGGCGTCGTCCGGGACAAAGTTTCGACATTGGCCCGCCAGACGGGACCCAACAACGCCGCACAAATCGCGCCATGGGGTGCCAGAAAGCGCCCGCCGATGGGCCCGGCCAGCCCGTGGACCGCACCGAGGCCGGAATGCGCCAGCGCCAACCCGCTGAGGAAGGCCCCCAAAGCCAAATCAGTCCGGGCTTCGAGGTTCTGTCCATCGGTAATGGCTTGGCCCAACGCACGCACCATCCGGGGGATTCCCTCGCGGCAACAGGCGTCGGTCATGCCGTTGGCCTTGCAACTCACCCAGGGCTCCAGCAGTTGGGTGAGTGCATCGAGACCCGTGCTGGCCGTGAGACCGGGTGGAAGCCCGAGGGACAGGCTGGGGTCGATTAGGGCGATGCGAGGCACCATGTTCGGGCTTCGCAAACTGACTTTGAGAGAGTGCTCAGGCGAAGTAAGGACCGCGTTCCGCGTGGCCTCGGCTCCAGTCCCGGCGGTGGTCGGCATCGCCAGGAAGGGCAAGGGCTGGTTTTCGAGCGGAAGCCCGAGCCCGATGATCTCCAAAAATCGGAACACATCGCCCGTTTGAGGGGTCAGCGCTGAGATGGCCTTGCCGGCATCGAGAACCGATCCGCCACCGCAAGCCACCACACAGTCGACACCGAGGCTTCGGGCTGCTTCGGCCCCGGCCCGCACCTCGGACACCGTGGGTTCGCCCGCCACCGCCCATTCCACCCAGTTCAACCCGGCTGATCGAAAAGACTCCCGCACGGGTTCGGCTCGGCGCACATCGCGGCCCGTGACCAGAAGCGCCGAATTGCCGAGCGAGGCGGTCAGCGTCCCGGCCTGAGTGACCCTCCCGGGACCGAAGACGATGCGCTCGGGTTGGGCAAATTCGAAGGCGCTGGCCGGAGAGGGCATTAGTCCGGAAGGTGAATGGAGTGGTAGCGCACGCTCTGCCGAGGCGCGGCCATCATGGGAGCCACCGTGTCGCGCCAGGTGGCGTAATGCGGGGTGGCTTTGTGATCGGCGGGCGCCGATTCGGTGCGGTAGGCCTCCACGAGCACGAACCGGCAGGGGTTGTCCTGCTGTTGCACCACGTCAAAGCGGGCCACTCCCGGTTCCCGCAGCGAGGCTTCGGCATTGGCGCGGGTGGCGGCGATGAAGTCGGCCACTGATTCGGGTTTCACCTCGACCAACACATGAACAACGAGCATGGGCTTTTAATTTCGGGGTGGTGATCAGATGGAAATGCGGCGGCTGCGGGCCTGGACCGTCCAAGCCCTCGTGGCCCGACCGTTCTCGGCCAGCCAGACTTCCTGATGCAAGGCCACGGTCGGGCACACATGCCAGGGCAGGGAGTAGACCGCATCGCCCAAACGCACTGCGTCGGCCGCCGGCGATTCCACCACCAAATGTTCTTCGCTGTGGCTGAGGGCGGTGGCGTCCGGGAGGTTCAGGAACAGGGTCCGCGGGTGGGGCATTTCCGAGGCCACGGCCTTGTGTCCGAGGTCTAGGCACACTTGCCGGGGGGTAGGACGGCTGATGACGCGCGACAGGAGCACGGCCGCGGGCTCGAAGGGCAGGTCGGGCAGCTTGTGGGCGTAACCGGCGTCCCAGAGAACAGTGGTTCCCGGGCTCAGCGAGACATCGGCGCGCATCGCATGGATGGCGAAGGTCGGGGAACCGCCGGCGATGACTCCCAGGGGCCGGCCCAGTTCGGCTTCGATCCGACTTCTCAAGGCGGCCACGGGCGCGAAGGCCTCATCGCAAGTGCGGGTGCGCTCAGCCAGATCGGTAATGCCCAAATGGCCGTCGTAGGCGTGCAGGCCCTCGAGGCGCAACGTGGGGGCGGCGGCCTGAAGGGATCGGAGCAACTCGCTGCCGAGGACTCGATCGGGTGCGATGCCGGTGCGGTGTTGGCCGACGTCGAGGTCGATCCAAATTCCGAGGGGGTTTGCGATGGATCGCGCGGCGGCGGCAGCCCGAAGCGATTCCACCACCCCGTGGTCGTCGACGACCGCTGACCATTGGATGTCTTGGAAGTGGGAGGACAGACGAATCCAACGCTCGATTTGCGGGCCCACGGGTTGGACCGCGAGCAGGATGCTCCGGACACCGCTGACCCCGGCCACCATCTCGGCCTCGGCGATGGTGGCGCATTTAAATTGAACGATGCCCAGACCCACTTGCCAGGCGATCAGCTCGGGCAGCTTGTGGGTTTTTACATGGGGCCACAACCGGAGCGGATCTCCAGCGATGGCCACCATGCGTCTCAAATTGGCTTCGATCCGGTCCCGGTGCAGGACCAGCGTCGGCGACGGGATTTCCGCCGCATTCTCCAGAACGTACCAGGGGTTTGGGGACATCGGATCGCGGGGATCAGTGAAGTTCGAAGATTACCTCGATCTCGACGGAAATATTTCCGGGCAGCGGTCCCATGCCGACGGCGCTGCGGGCTCCGATACCATTTTCAGGTCCCCAGATTTCCGCGAAGAGCTCGCTGCAGCCGTTGATGACCTTCGGGTGATCGTAGAAATCAGCGGCCGAATTGACCATGCCCAGGGTCTTCACCACGCGTTTCACCTTGTCGAGGGATCCCAATTGGGAACGCAGCGTGGCCAAGATGGCTAGGCCCACTTGTCGGGCGGCCACCTTGCCAGCCTCCAAGTCGAGGTCTTTGCCCACGACGCCGGTGATCAGCGTGCCGTCGGTACGTAACGGACCGTGACCCGACACGTAGGCAGCGTTACCGAAGACCACCAGGGGTTTGTAGACCGCCACAGGTTTCGGGGCAGAGGGAAGGACGAGTGAAAGGGTAGCGAGTTGGGATTCGGCACTCATGATTTTGAAAGGATTGGAGGATCCGCCTTTTGCAGCAAACCCTCAATTCCGAAGTCCACGGATCGAAAGATGTTTTGATGCTCCGAAGGTGATCGTGACTCGCGGGTGGGTGCCGGAGAATTGGAGGGTGAAGATTGCCTGGGGATCAAGGTGCACAAATCCAACACAGGCGCTTGACTTGGGAGAACTTCAGGCAGTAGCTAGATTTACTCCACTTGGCCGAATCAGCTCTGTCTGATCCATCATGGAAGGATTGGGTCGAGCAACGGTGAGTGATGGTTAAACGGCAACGCCTGTTGAAAGGAAATTTTATGAAAACTCAGAGACAAATCGTGGGTAAACGGAGGGGTTTCACTTTGATCGAGCTGTTGGTCGTCATTGCCATCATCGCCATTCTCGCAGGCATGCTGCTACCGGCGCTCTCCAAGGCCAAATCCAAGGCGCTGTCCATCTCCTGCCTGTCGAACACCAAACAGCTCTGCCTGGCATGGATTCTCTACACGGGTGACAATCAAGAAAAGCTGGTTCCAAATTACCTAGGTACGCCGGAGGCTTGGATTCTCGGGGACGTCAACTCCGCCCCGGGCCACACCAACCGCAACAACATCATTACGGGCAAGCTGTACCCGTACAATTCATCCGAGGCGATCTACGTCTGCCCCGCCGATGATTACAAGTTTCAGGGTAGGCGCTTTCGTCGCGTCCGCAGTTACTCCATGTCGGGTCAGATGAACAGCAACGTCGATTGGGTGAATCCGCGCTACCCGGTGCGCAGGAAGACCTCAGACATTATAGACCCCGATCCTTCAGGAGCCTTGGTGTTGATCGATGAGAGCACGAAGACCCTTGAGGACGGGTATTTCGCTATCCAAGTGGACAACCGGGTTTGGCAGAACGATCCCTCCGATCGCCACAACAAGGGTGCCAACCTCACTTTTGCCGACGGCCATTCTGAAATCTACAAGTGGCTCGAGCCGATGACCGGCAAGCACAGTTGGGATGCGCCGGCACAGAAGCCTGTCGATCGCGACTTCGACCGCTTGGCCGCCACGGTTGCGACCAAGAAATAAATCGAGCCTGCTGTTTGTCGGTCTGAACACCGTTCAGTCCCTGCTCATCACTCCAGAAGTGATGAGTTTCAATCTGCCCATCTCTGGCCGGGAGAAAACAGGGTTTGTGCTTCAAATATCTCGGGGCTCCAAAGGTTGACTACTGTCCGCTCGATCGGACCAACCATGTCTCGTTCATTCAACTTGGCCAACGGGTGTCGAGTTACATCATGAACGGTGCAAATCCGGCAAGCCATCACTCTGACTAACGGCTTGGTTCGGCTCAGGCAGCCATATTCGAATAAATGACTAAACAAATTGGTCAACGGTGAGTCTTTGCTGGATATTCGAAGTAATGCTGTGAATCTTTTTACAAGCAAAGCACTGATTAATGAAATTCACTCTATGGTTGCCAATCCGCATCGGGTCTTTCGCGGCCCTTGCGCTGTCTACCGGATACTGGGCCATGGCCCAGACTCCCGGGTCCACCAACGTCCTCGACAAAGTTGTTGTCGAGGGGCTTCCCATTGAGGAGACCGTCTTGCCGACGGCCCGTCCGGTCGAGTCGGTCATGGGTGACGACCGCAGCATTTTGGAGACTCCCCGTTCGGTGTCGCTGGTGACCAAGGCCCAGATGGAAGCTCGCGCGATTTCTCGAGCCACGGATTTCAATCAGTACTCCCCGGGCGTCTACACGCCGTCGCGCTATGGATTGGCCAATGTACCGGTGATCCGCGGTGACCTTTCGGAAATCTACCAGAACGGTCAGCGGACCATTTACAGCCGCAACTCCATGCTCGCCAGCTTCAACGGCGTGGAGGCCATGGATATCGTTAAGGGACCGGGTTCCGCGGTTTATGGCCCGCAAGGGCAAGGTCCGGGCGGCTATGTGAACTTTGTTTCCAAGCTCCCCTACTTCGATGCCTTCCACGGTGAGGTGATCAGTCGGTGGGGCAGCTTTGTCCCCGGAGGTCAGAGCTACTTCAACCCGGAGTGGGTCCTCGATTTCGGCGGACCCATCAACGACAAGGTGGCCTTCCGGGTGAGCTACCTCGGTCGCGAGGCTGATGGCTACTACCGGAATGTGCAGGACAACACGCAGGATATTTTCACGGCCCTGACTTGGCGTGCCAACGACAAGCTCACTGTCGACTGGAACGCCCAGTTCTACACCTCACACTTCAACGAGGTTATTGGCATCAACCGTGTGACTCAGGAACTGATCGATGACCGGGTGTACATCGCCGGTCCGGTGCTTCCCATCAACCGCTTCGGTGATGCTCTGACCTCCATCGGGGCATACGGCCAGAACGCCAATTTCGCAGTGCTCAATACCAACCTGGCCACGCGGGTGAAGGTTTATCCGTGGCAGACGATCAACTCGCCCTTCGACAGCGCGGCGGGCCAGAAGTTCTCCTCGCAGCTCATCGCCAATTATCAGATCAACGACTTCGGAAAGGTCGTCAACCGGACCTATGGTGAGACCATGGAGTCCCGCAAGGCTTCCGGTTATGGCTACACCGAATGGGTGCCGGAAAACTGGATGGCCAACAACCGCTCCGAGCTGCACTACGAGATCACCCCGGCCGTAGGTAACTACGAGTTACCCATCAAGACCATTAGCGGCGTGGACTTGCGCTACCAGTCGCTCGTGACTTACCAGGACTTCTCGGTGGAGCCGCTTTTTCTTTATGACGTCACTCAGCCTTCTTCGACGTTCCGGATGCCTCCCACCCCGCTGGTGAACACTTATGGCGGAAGTTCATTGCTGGTGCCGGGTGCCCCGGGCTATGGCGCCAACGGATTCGGCTCAGGCGATCAGAATTCCGAGATCGCTCAGAGCGGCTTTTTCACCCAGTGGGACATGAAGTTCCACGACAAGTTCTCAATCATTGCTGGCGGCCGCGGCGACCTCATTGGGGCGCAGGCCAAGAGCCCGGAGTACGTCGGCAAGGCGGCCGGTTCGAATTACAATGTCTCCACCGATGTCTTCAACACCTCGGTCTTCATCAGCGGTATTTACAAGTGGACACCGGTCCTCAGCAGCTATGCCACCTACAACGTGGTCAACGCTATCCAGGGCAACCCCAATTTCGGCGGCGTCGACGGCACCGGCAACACCAAGACCTCGCTCCAAAAGTCACTCTCCGCTGAAAGCGAGCTTATCGAGGTGGGTTCAAAGGCCAGTCTCTTCGAGAATCAGGTGTTCGTGAGCGGGGCGCTCTTTCAGCAAACCCGCTTGGCTCCGCAGTTGGTCGGCAATCCGATCGGCATCGAGACTAAAGGGGTCGAGCTGGAGTCGTTCTACCAGCCCAACCGGAACTTCAACGCCAGCGCCAACTTCACCTACCAGAATGCGGAGCAGGACGACGCCAGCTACCAGCAGACGGGTAATTACCTAGACGGCTACCCGGTGGGTTTCCTCGTGGATGGCGTTTCGGGCACCGGCCTCGGCTCTCCCAACTACACCACTGTGAAGCGCGGCAAGATCCGCGCGGCGAGCGTTCCACAGGTGATGTTCAACTCTTACGTCACCTATCAGTTGGACAACGGCTTTGGCGCCAGCTTCGGACCGCAAGTCACCGGTGAACAGTGGCAGAACCAAGAAGGCTCGCTGCGCATCCCCATGCAGTACGTCATCAATGCGTTTGTGTTCTACCGCCAGCCGAAGTGGGACGTGCAAATCAACTTCTTCAACATTACCGACCAGCGCAACTGGACCTCCATCGATCCGACTTTCGCCGGCAATGACGTGATTTATCCGGAACAACCGTTCCGCATCA
Source organism: Verrucomicrobiota bacterium (assembly GCA_039796015.1). Taxonomy (GTDB): domain Bacteria; phylum Verrucomicrobiota; class Verrucomicrobiia; order Limisphaerales; family UBA9464; genus SXXZ01. The sequence goes on along the minus strand of JBDKKQ010000223.1, from coordinate 172 downwards.
GTGGTCAGATTCGTTTCCGGTTCTGATCATTTTCTGAGCGCGCGGGCCCTGGCTGTGGTGTGAGCGGCTTGGGGCCCACTTTGCCGGAACGATTCAGTTGGAACAGTCGTTCTGGCTCAGTGCTCTTTGATGCGGCCGGGCAGGGACTCCGTCACCAAGGTCGTGAGGCTGG
>JBDKKQ010000222.1:0-4447 GCA_039796015.1 Verrucomicrobiota bacterium | reverse complement strand
TGGCTTACTGCGAGAACTATTTTTTGTGGCAACTGATTGCTCAGCTGCCGGGCTCTTCACTCATCGTGCATTTCAATTTTCAATGAACTCAGCGAACTGTCACTTTCGCTCCGAGCTTTTTAACACGAGTTTTACCTCGTATCAAAGTTTTATAACTCAGAATACCAACCTTTCGGTTGAAAATCACCCTTTCAGGCGACGAAAAATGTGATTGAAGATTATTTCAGCTTCAACCCGGTCCGGCTGATGAACTCAGCGGCTTGTAACCGCGTTGTTCGTAAGAACGAGGACAGTTAAGCCTAGGACCTTCAGACTGACAACACCTTTCTGGTGAAATTTTTGAAACTGATCAGGAACAGGCTGTTTCATTGGGGTTTTGCTGCACAATCTTTGGAAGATATTTTCACAACGCTGCCTAGGGACACGCGTTTCCCGATGCGATTCCCCCCGCTGAGACAGCGACGGTATCATAAAAAACGACTACTGATCAGGTGTTGAAACCACAGTTTTACTGAGGTTTTTCGTGTTTTTATCTATCTGAGACGGATTTTTTGGGTCTGCAAAGACCCTCCTGTTGTGCGTCATGAGCGCTGCACCAGATTGAGTTCGAGCGCCTAGGAGAGTGACTGAGGTCCGCTGGATGCCCCTTGGGATCTAGGGTTTTCCGGAACGTCTCGATCTGCTTTATCTACCCATCGAGTTCGCTGTAGAGTGCGCCATGCTGATGCTGCGTCGTTCAGTTGATCCGGAATGGGCCCCTCGAGTGACCCGCTGTCTGCACGATTTGCTGGTAGATCACGCTCATCTCGAGCGAAAGGCGGCGAGCACGGCCATTCATCTCGAGAAGTACCGAGAGCTTTTTCCGAAGGTTCACATCCTGAACCGGATCGCGATTGAGGAGTTAGAACACTTCGAATTGGTTCTAGGGCTTCTTGAGCAACGGGGCTGGGCTTTTGGCCAACCGCAGCGTAGCGAGTGGATTACAGGCATGATGCGGGGCGTTCGTCAGGGGCGCCGTGAGTCAGCCATCGACCACTTGGTTGTGTGCGCCTTGATCGAGGGGCGTAGCTGCGAGAAATTCCAAATCCTCGCAACTTACCTCGCCAACGAGGCTCCGGATCTATCGCGCTTCTATCAGTCGTTGGTGGAATCGGAGGGTAACCACTACGCAACCTATCTGATCATGGCCCGGGAGATTGACCTAGATGAGACAAACTCCCGTCTGGATTGGTTCCTCGACCGCGATAGCGATCTGATGGGGCAACGCCACGATTTGTGCATTCTGCACTAAGGCTTCTGTAGCTTCAGTGACTGGGGATCCACGTCCCGGGTGGCGGACACCGCGGTTACTGGCAAATCGGCAGCAGCGCGGTCCAGTGGCAATCGCGGCAAAGGGTCGCTTGCCGGGTGAACTGCGTTCGACATCGCGGGCAATATTGGGTGTGAGCGGGGTCCTCGGCCCTAGGAGCAATGTCCCAGAGGGCAGGATCAACACCGCGCTGGCGAGCCAGGACCTCAATGGCCGCACGAACCTCAACAGAACCGGGAGCATCAACAGGAATGCCACCCGCGGAATTCTCCGAGGCAACTGAATACCGTAAGCGACGCCATTGGTCGGCCGCTAAGGTTTCCCAACCCTGAAAACCGGGTAGAGCCGCTGCCACAGCCAACGGGTGAAAACCGTCCAGAGCCATTTTTTGAGCGAGATCCAAAGACCGAATCGCCGCCAGCGGAGAGAGACTCGCGGAGAGCACCAACCTCAGACGCTCGTCTCCAAACTCGGCGAAGATTTTGCCGTGGATTCGGGCAAGGAGGCAGGCGTTGGTGACCATGAGAATCAACGCTCCGGAACTTAAAATCCAAAGCGTTGATGGGAGCCCAAAGAACTTCAGCAGCACCGGGCACACGATCCAGACCAGCCCCCACAGACACCAGGAGGTCCAGCGGAGCGGCTGGAACGCCTCCTCAACGCTCTGATAGCGCCTACCGATCTCCACCACACTGAAAGCTGTGTCGATGGAAGGCCCGAGGGCGGTCGAACCGGTTGAGCCTGTGGGCGCAGGGGTTCGGACCGAATAGGCCCGACCCATTTGAGGGACCGGGTACACCCAATGCAGAGATCCACGCGATGAAGATATCAGCCCCCCGTGGGTGAGCGCCTCCCAACCGCGCCCACGACGCCTGAAGAGCCAGGCGTCGGAGCGCACCCAAACCAAGAACTCTGACAAATACAGCAAAAGGAGACACCCCAAGAGCATCGGCACCGGGCTCATGACGCAACTCCCCTGCTAGGATTACACTTCCAAGGCTTCGCCCGGTGCTGGTTGCAGCACCTGAATTTTGGGATATCGGGTTTGGATCTGCTCACATATCCAACCCTTGGCTTGGGTGTCGCCATGACCCAAGACCACCACGCGGGGATTGATCTCTGAAACCATGTTCATGAGGTCGTCACGATGGGCGTGCGCGGTTAGATCGAAGTCGAAGACCTCGCAGTTTCGATTCAACTTTCCAACCGAAGGGCTGAAATGGAATCGCTCACCATGCTTGGCCGCTTTAAGACGACCACCTGGGGTCTCCGAGTCCGCGTAGCCTACAAAGAAAATACCATGCCGCTCCTCGCCCACAATACGTGCAGCCAAGGCGTGGGCTCCGGTGTTTTCGCTCATCATACCGGCAGTCATGACGAAAATCCTGCCGCCACGCAGCGACATGGATTCGATGTCTTTGGTGGAGACCACCTGGATGTTCAGCGCATTGGTCAGCTTGAGGTTCGGATGATGCCGATTGGTCCGGTTGGACTGAAGATCGTAGATCTCGGTGAAGACCCGTCCTAACCCCCCGATGTACACCGGTTGTTCCCGGAGTTTTCCTGCCCGCATGAGCAGGGCAAGGTAGGCGAGGATTTCCTGGGTTCGCCCCAGCGCAAAAGCCGGGATGAGTACCGTACCTTTGCGGGCCAGAACCCGGTTGATTCCCTCGGCCAGACGTTCCAGCTCCTGATCTCGACTAAAATTAGGGGGCAATTGACGCGCCCCCCGGGTGGTTTCCATCACCAATACATCGGCCCGTACCCCCTCGAAATCCGCGGCGCGGAGGAGGGTCTGGTCGTGAAAACAAACATCGCCCGAATAAAACATGCTCTGCTTGCGACCCCGCACCAGAACACCGGCCGAACCTAGGGCATGACCCGCATCGAAGAATTCTAAGGAAGGCCCATTCCGTCGCCCCGGAGTGGTCCCCTGGCTGCGGGCAAACTGAGCCCACTCGATCTCACGACGATAGCCAAAGCCTTGAAAGACAGGGGCGTAATCGTCCACCTCTTCGTGCGTGTAGAGCGGGTATTCGCGTATTCCCAACTCATCGCGCTGGCGAACCATCACATTGACCGAATTATGCAGAACTCGCTCGACGATGAAGTAGCTCAGATCCGTCATGAGCACCCGAGCATGGGGGAAATACTGGAGGGCCACCGGTAGCGATCCGACATGATCATGGTGGCAGTGGGTCAGCGCGATGGCATCAACCTCCAAATCCTTCACCGATTCATACAGTGGGAGAGAGGAAAGGCCTTCGCGCTTCGGGTGGGTCCCGGCGTCCATCAAAAGTTGGTGCCCATCAACGGAGAGCATCCAGGCACTTGCTCCGATGTCGTTGTCTGGGTTGAGGTTCGTAATCCGCATCGCGGACATGGATAGACCCGGAATCCCCCTCACCGCAAACGCGGAAAGCGTTTATTCGCCGACAGTGTCTCCGGTGAATCGCGACTCAGAGGTCGATTTGAGGACAAGAGTAGCCACCAATCCACGTTGCGGGCCTCGGGTCAATTCGAGTCGTCCCTGACAGGCCGCCATGCAAGTCTTCACGATAGCCAAACCCAGACCAGTGCCTCCGGTGTCACTCGAACGGGATTGATCCGGCCGATAAAATGGTTCGCCCAATCGGCCCAATTCAGATTCAGAGACACCCGGACCGGAATCTACCACTCGCCAGAGCACCTGATGGGAGCCTGAGGAAAAAGCCTCGATCCGGATGGGTCCGCAGGCGGCAGCGTGATTTCGAGCATTCCTCAGGAGATTTCCCATGGCTCGCTCTACGAGTTCCGGATGCCCCAGAGCCATCAACTCCTCGGGCACCTGAACCGTGAGGCCGGTCGCATCGGGCATCTCCCGAGCCACGACGCGGCGAGTCATTTCAGCCAGAGAGAGGGGTGTCATCTCCGCGTCGGCGGGTTTCAACGCCGCCTTGGAGAACTGCATCAATTCATTCACCAAAGTGGACATGTGACGAACTTCTTCACGCACGTCGTCCACATAAGAACGGGCGTCGTGGTCGGTCCGCTGCTCTAAGATACCCAGCGCCATTTCCATGCGAGCCAGTGGCGAGCACAACTCGTGGGCAACATCTCCCAGAAACCGCTTTTGCCCGGTCACCAAGCCTTCCAATC
>JBDKKQ010000221.1:0-2972 GCA_039796015.1 Verrucomicrobiota bacterium | reverse complement strand
AGTGCGTGAACATCACACGCTTCTTCGCGATCTTCACGCCACCGCCGAAGAACCCAGCCCACCACCGGGTTGAACCAATGCACGGTTCGCACAGTTTCCAAGAGTCCGTTCAGCCAAAGGTCGTGCCGCCGGAGATGGGCTATCTCATGAAGAAATATGAGATGAATCTCCTTCTGGGAAAACTGCTCACTCAAATTGGGAGGCACCAGCAGACACGGTCGAATCAATCCCACCAAACACGGACCCTCCACTTCCGGGGATTGCCGGACGGGAACTGGGTGCAAAAACTTCGACTCTTCTCGGATGGCCTCATTCCAGAGGTCCACCAAACTGGATGGCGCTAACTGCGAGCGAGCAATCCTCTGTTGAAGCCGCCTCCAATCCGACATCACCCAAGCAACTCGGACGACCACGCCTGCAGCCCATGCCGCCAGGCACCAACGCCATCCGTCGATGGGGAAAGACACAGCAGTGATCGGTGGAAACAGCGGAGCGGTGACATTGAAGAGGCTAACCGGAGAAGGGATTTCCCAGGGCCACACCAACCGCGCCAACACCAAACCGCTCAGGATCAACCGCCAATCGGGTGAAAGGTGCCGCCGAAGCAACCGCCGCACTCCAAGCACCAGAAACCCCAGTACTGCCGCATTGGCAGAACCGCTCATCAGATCCCACCCCAGATTACGAATAACCTCCGGACTCATGTCAGAACGTCTCTGACATAGCAGGTTGCTTGCCTAGCTTCGCTTACTCGGAGGTTTCGGATTCCAGAATCCGACGCAACTCGCTGATCTGAGCCTTGGAGAGCTTTCGACTCTCAACATAGTGAGCCATCATCCCGGGGAGGGATCCGTCGAAAACTCGGTCCAGAAAGGATCGTGTGGCCGCCGAGACGCACTCTGCTTCGGACACCTTTGCGCTGTAGTGATAAATCCGACCGATGGATTCGTAGCTCAAGGCGTCCTTGCGAACGAGTCGATTGAGCAATGTCTTGGCGGTGACCGCCATCCAGGTGGGATCCTCCTTTTGGAGTTGGACAATAACATCCGCGGAGGTCACCGGATGTCGTTTCCAGACAATCCGCATGATCTCCCATTCCGTCTCTGAGATACGGGGTAAGGGCATGACGTCTCCATCAAACAGTAACGAGGGGCCTAATGACCCATCGCTACCGCCCTGCCCTACCATTGTCAATCGGGGTTTCCCGATATTTCACCTAGAAGATCCAAGGCGGCCAGACGCTCTTAGAACTAGGGCTTAGATTACCCAAGAAAACCTCCAGACCGATTCAAACCGTCATGATTTCCTTCTCCTTGATCGCCAAATGCTGATCCACCTTGGCGATGAAGGAATCGGTGAGTTTCTGAACATCGGCCTCAGCGGTCTTGATCGCATCCTCCGAGACCCCGCCGTCGTTCTTGGTCTTCTTCAACGCCTCGATCGCCTGACGGCGTTCATTGCGGACGGCGACGCGCCCTTCCTCGGCGATGCGCTTACAAATCTTAACGAACTCCTGACGGCGCTCAGAGCTCAAATCCGGCAGCACGATGCGAATGAAGCGCCCCTGGGATGCAGGATTGAGCCCCAGACCCGAGGCTTGGATTCCCTTTTCAACGGCCTTCATGGTGGACTGGTCGAAGGGTTGCACCATCAGCATTCGGGCTTCGGGCGCCGTGATGGTGGCCAACTCTTTCAGTCGCATGTTGGAGCCGTAGGCTTCCACCATCACGTTCTCAATGAGGGAGGGGGTTGCCTTGCCGGTGCGAACCCCGGAAAACTGGTTCAGGACGTGGTCTTCAGACTTCAGCATCCTCTCCTCGGTATCAAAGATCACTTCATCGATGGTCATGGTGATTGTTTGTGGGTTTTGGTCGTTGTTGAAAATTGAGGCTCGGGGCTCTTCAGGCCACCACTTGGGTGCCCACCTTCTTGCCGAGCACCACATTGCGCAGATTGTGGGGCTTGAAGAAATCAAACACGACAATGGGCATCTTATTATCCATGCAAAGAGCGAAGGCAGAGGCGTCCATGACCTTCAATTGTTTCTCAAGGGCCGTGGTGTAGCTGACTTGATCGTAGCGTTTTGCGTCGGCGTGCTTCTTGGGGTCTTTGTCGTAGATGCCATCGACCTTGGTGGCCTTCAACACCACTTCGGCGCCGATCTCATTGGCTCGCAACGCAGCAGCAGTGTCGGTCGAAAAATAAGGATTGCCGGTCCCTGCTGCGAAGATGACCACGCGACCCTTCTCCAAATGGCGCACGGCCCGGCGTCGAATAAAGGGTTCGGCAATTTGGGTCATATTAATGGCACTTTGGACACGGGTTTCAACGCCCTGCTTCTCGAGCGCGTCTTGAAGAGCCAAGGCGTTGATGACCGTAGCCAGCATGCCCATGTAGTCACCCGTGGCCCGCTCAATACCCTTCTCGCTTCCCTGAAGGCCTCTGAAAATATTGCCTCCGCCGACCACGATCACCACTTCGACTCCCAGCTGCTGAACCTCGGCGACCTGGCAGGCCATGTCGTGCACGGCCTCCGGGTTGATGCCCTGTCCCTCGACGCCTCCGAGAGCCTCACCGCTAAGTTTTAGGAGGATTCGGCGGTAACGCGGTTTGGATGCTACTGCAGGTTTCTTCATCGGCGCAGTGTTCATAGCAGTCCAACGATCCAGTCGTCAACGAGGTGGCAGCCCGGTCGGCGGTAATCCCTAGGTCAATTCTCTGATGAAACCCGCTCGAACCGTCGCCCTGGGAACTGACGGACCAGTCGTTTGAGCTCGAGGCTGAACAGGGCGACCTGGACCGCACTGGGAGGCAAGCCGGACCCACGGATAATCGGATCCACCTCCAAAGGTTCCCGGCCAAGGGCATCCCACACGGCCTGCTCCGCCGCGGTCAGGGTGATGGACGGAAACTCCGGCTGCCCAGATTGGACCTCAGGGCGATTGGATCCTGGAAATCGGTATTCAAACTCA
>JBDKKQ010000220.1:0-10546 GCA_039796015.1 Verrucomicrobiota bacterium | reverse complement strand
TGGGATGAAGCCCGTGCCGCCGCCATCGCCGAGGGTATCACCCTAGAATGCATTCACCGGCTCAAATACCAGCGGGAGCTCTGGTTTGGGACATTTTTGTCGGGGCTCATGATGGAGGCCGCATTGCCCCGATTGGTCGACCATTCCTGGCAAGGTGTTGTGCCGGTACCACTGCACCGCGTCAAACAGCGCGAGCGCGAATTCAATCAGGCCGAGCGTCTGGCCGCACCTTTGGCCCACGCGCTGGGGGTGCCCTTAAGGACGGATCTGGTCCGACGACGCGAGGCCACGTCGAGCCAAACTTCCCTGAGCCGGGAGGATCGGATCGGCAACATGAGGACCGCCTTCGAACCGGCCGGTACTGCTCAGATCCACGGATCATGGATCCTCGTGGACGACGTCCTCACCACCGGGGCAACCACCGATGGAGTGGCGGCCGTTCTGAAAAATCTTGGCGCCGAACGCGTGGTCGTTTGGGCCGTCGCTCGAGCCGTCTTGGAAATCAATCGGCCGCCCACCCGTCAGGCCTGACTCTTCGCATCCAACACCTCGACGACATCCGTCTTCGACGGCCACGAGGAATCATCCTCCAGAAAAGCAAACAGGTGGCTCACCCAGCCCTGGTCATCGAGGTGGAGTGTGAAGGCCGCTTTTGAGGGGCATCCTTTAATCTCGGCAAAGGTGTGGCCTCCAAAAATGGCCCCTCGAGTTCCGGGAAACGAACCGTCCGGGGCGCGAAGTCGGATCAACAGCGCAGGTCCCAAACGTTCGCGACCCAAGACCGTCACGCCGACCAACTGAGTCGCCAGCGCGGCATCAGGCTCGGCCAACAGCAAATGGCGCAGCACAGCTTTCTCCCACGATTCAAGAGCAACGACTCCGAGGTCTGAGGGTTCCATCACCGGTCTATTAGAGACGTTTGAGTTTCGACCCTGTCTTGGAATCCTCGACGGTCCAACCCAGAGCCTTGAGTTCATTGCGCACCGCGTCTGCCAACGCGAAATCGCGAGCCTCTTTGGCGGCGTTGCGTTTCTCCAACAAAGCCATCGCTGCGGCAGGGATTTTTTCGGGTGGCCGCCCGCCCAACCCCATGACTCCATCGACCCGCAGCCACGACTGAAGGCGTGCAGCGGCGGCGCTTGGGCTGAGTGAACCTATGGCCAAGGCCGCGTTAGTTTCACGGACCCAATCGAAGATCACGGCCCATGCCTTCGAAACATTGAGGTCCTCATCCAAGGCCTCGGTGAACGCGATCTCCAAGTCACAGGGCGTCGTACCGGTCTCCGGGGCCACCGACCCGGCCCGCTCCGTCAATTGAGCGACGGTGGCATCTAATCGGGCCAATGCCGATCGAGTGGCCTCGAGGCCTTCTCGGGTGAAATTGAATGTCTCGCGATAATGGGCGCTGATGAGCAGGAAGCGGATTTCTCGACCCTGAAATCCCTGTCCCAACAAATCTCGCACCGTAAAGAAGTTACCCAGCGACTTGCTCATCTTTTTGCCGTCCACCAGCAAATGGGCCGCATGAACCCAATGCTTCACGAACGGCCTACCTGGCTGCTGCAACCCTGTTCCTTCACTCTGGGCGATCTCGTCTTCGTGATGGGGAAACGCCAAATCTTCGCCACCGAGGTGAATATCAAAACTGGGTCCGAGAATCGCCATACTCATGGCCGAACACTCGATGTGCCAACCCGGGCGACCTTCGCCCCAAGGACTGTCCCAAAAGACAGCCCCATCGCCCGGAACACGGGCCTTCCACAGCGCGAAATCGGCCAGGTCATCCTTATCGTAAGAGTCGCCTGATACACGTTCGGTGCGCCGCTGCGCCTCTGGGTCCAGCGTCACCAACTGACCATAGCGACAACCACAGGCCCGGTACTTGTTGATACTGAAGTACACCGAGCCATCGCCCGCTCGGTAAGCAATGCCTCGCTTCTCCAACCGTTGGATGAGGTCGATGATCTGAGGAATGTAATCGGTTGCCTTGGGCAAATGATGGGGCCGGAGGCAGGAAAGGGTGGTCAGATCCGCGAGAAAGGCCTCGGTGTACTGGCCGGTAAACTCGGCCAGCGACAGTCCCGTGGCCGCCACTTGACGGATGATCTTGTCCTCCACGTCCGTGATGTTCATCACATGATTGACGCGAAATCCTCGGAATTCGAAGTAGCGCCGGAGCAGATCTGCAAAGACGAAGGTCCGGAAGTTTCCGATGTGACCGAAGTCGTACACAGTGGGCCCGCAGCAATAGAACCCAATGGATTCGGCGTCGGGAAACAGTGGCGTGAATGCCTCCACCCGACGGTGGAGCGAGTTGAACAAGCACAGGGCCATGCGATGGATGCAGAACCTACCGTTCTGGCGCAAAATAGAAAGGCATCGTGCGGCTGGGGATTCGAACCCGAAGTGGTTCGAGAATTTCGGCGCACGCCGTCCCACACCCCTTTGGCGGGGAATCTTGTCGGTGCGCTGCTCGCACCCTACCCTGAAGCCTCATAAATTTGCTGCCATGCCTCGGACTCCCAAGACAAACCCACCCCGCTTTGAAGGCGAGGTCGCTGCTTGGGCTGCCATCGGGGCCGGCTGGCGACAACTCTTCGGCAGTTTCGGAAGCCTGGGCTTCAGCTTAGAATGGCACGATTTCAATGCTTCCGATCCGATTGACTGGGCCCGCAGCTTCCATCCTGAGAGCGTCGAGCTCTGCCTGAATCTCTCGGGCCAAGGTTCGGTCAGCTGTGGCAGCAAGACGGCCCGTTTCCGGAACCAGTCCGCCGGCTTCTATCGCCAAGGCCAGTCCCCCCTCTCTGCTGTTCGCACCCCGGGACAAACCCACCAGTTCATCACGGTGGAGTTTCGCCCCGATTTCTTGCGCCGAGAGCTGGGAGAAAGTCGGGATTTTCTCCACCCCCTCATCCAGACATCGCTGGATGCCCAACCCGCCGTTTCGGGCGTCTCCGAACCCGAGCCCCTGACCACCCGTCAACGCGATCTGGTCATGGCCTTACGCCAACCCCCGGTCTTGGCCGGAGCTCAAAGGCTTTGGTACGGGGCCAAGGTCCGAGAGTTGATGAGCGAGTTCTTCTTCGCCCCGCCATCGGATTCCGAACTGTTCTGTCATCGCCAACAGCGGGTTGCCCGTGACCGTGTGGAAACCGTGGTCGAGGCCCTTAAGAAAGACCTGACCCTCCCCCCTTCGCTGGAAACCATCGCCCGGGAAGCCGCATGCAGTCCGTTCTACCTGAGCCGAACTTTTTCAAAGGAGATGGGACAAACCATTCCCCAGTACCTACGGCAGCTGCGGATGGAAAAGGCGGCCACCTTGTTGCGATCCGGATCATTTAACGTCACCGAGGCGGCCTTAGAAGTGGGCTATTCGAGCCTCAGCCACTTCAGCGCCGCGTTCCATCAAACCTTCGGCTGCTGTCCGGGGCTCTACCCCATGGCCACTCCGACCCAACGGGCCGCTCGCCGTAAAAGTTGATGATCGCCGGGGAGCCAACCCGCCGGTAGGCTCCCGATCACCGTGGCCTCCCAACCCACCAGCGTCCGATTGCTTCAGGATCTTATCGCGCTGCCCAGCGTGAACCCTGCTTTTTTCAGCGATCCCAATTTTCATGGCGAACATCGGGTGGCGGAATTCCTGGCATCGGCAGCCCGTCGACACGGCCTAGAGGTGGAATCACAATCCGTGGTCCCGGGACGCTCTAACCTTCTGGTCCGATTAACCCCGCGGGGCCCAGTCCGCCATAGGGTCCTTTTGGCACCGCACCTCGACACGGTCGGTGAACCGGCCTACGCGCTGCAGCTTAAGCCGGTTGTCCGCGACGGGCGCGTGTATGGGCGCGGCGCGTGCGACACCAAAGGGTCTGTCAGCGCTTACTTTCAATCCCTGCTCAACGTGACCGCAGCGGGCCCACGGCCGGCGCATACTGAGATCCTCTTTGTCGGACTGATCGACGAAGAGAACATGCAATTGGGTTCTCGATACTTTGCCAGCCACGGGCCTAAGAGCGATTTGGCAATTGTCGGTGAGCCGACCGGCTTGGAAATTGTGACGGCGCACAAGGGCGATGTCTGGCTGCGCCTGCGGACCATCGGGCGTCCAGCCCATGGGGCCACACCGCATCGCGGCCGCAACGCCGTGACCGCCATGTCTCGAATCGTTCTGGCTCTCGAGACCGAGTATGCCTCCGAACTGGCCGCTCGCCCCGCCCATCCTCGGCTTGGACGCCCCACAATCAACGTCGGCCGGATCGACGGGGGACGCCAACCCAACATCGTGCCCGCCGAATGCATCATAGACATCGATCGACGCACTCTTCCCGGCGAGACCGAATCCGGGGTTCGCCGAGAAATTCGTGCCTTGTTGCAACAGCAGGGACTCAAAGCCTCCTTCGACACCCTCCGGACCAGTCCCTGCGAGCCGCTCGAAACCAATCCCGACCTTCCACTGGTTCAGGCTTTGACCCGCGCCGCCGGACGCCGGACTACCCGAGGCGTTCATTACTTTACCGATGCGGCGCCCCTGGCCGCGGGAGGGATCCCTTCGGTGGTGTTCGGTCCGGGGGACATCGCCCAGGCTCACACCGAGCGAGAATGGCTGGCCATCTCCCAGTTGGAGAAATCGATTCATATCCTTGAACGGTTCCTTCGCGGCCTGGACTGAACGCCCTCGACTCCACATCTCCCCTTGCGATGCGCCTGGCCTTCCTCACCCATGAACCTTATTTCCCTCCCAGCGGCGGAGGCTCAGCAGAAGCGATTTATCTAATCCGCGAATTGGTGCGCCGAAGCCATGAAGTCCACTTGTTTTGCCCCATCTTTCCCGATTGGGAATCCATTGCGGCGACCCAAGGCATTCACATACATCCTTTTACCCGGTGGCCGATGGGTCGCTACACGCCCCACCGCAACCTCAAGTACCTGCTTTATCCGTTAGCCCTGGCCCAGCACGCCGACCGGACGCTGAAGTCCCTGCGCCAATCGACCGTTCCGGAATTTCGCTTCGACGTCCTCCTCTCGCAGCACACGATTTCTGCCGTGGCCGCTGGCCTGCTTAAAAGGCGATGGAAAGTGCCCATCATCCTCAACTTCCTGGACTACCTCACAGGGTTCATGGAGACCTGGCCCGCGGTGTTTACGCGATCGGGTTTGGTTCCCTGGCTCAACCGCTACGAGCGCTCGTTGCCCCGGCGCTTCAATGCCGAGGGCGTGATGACCGTGTCGGCTCCGTTGGCGGAACGATTCCAAGCCACCGGTTACCCCGCCAACCGGATCCGAGTCATCCAGTATGGCTACGACGCCAGCCTGTTTCGGCCGCATCCCGAAACCGCGGCCGATCCGACGAATTCCCAGAGGCCTGTGGTGGTCATGCACGGGTCCTTCGACACGCATCACCTAGGCCCCATCGCCCGGGACGCTTTGTTGCACTTGCACGCTCGCCGGCCGGATCTCCGATTCCGATTCCTCGGAAAAGAAACTCCTGCATTGCTGCAATTGGCTCAGGCGGTTCGGGCGGCCGCTCCCGGGATCCCTCTCGAAATGACCGGCTTCATTCCGTACCACCAAATGGCTGAGGCCCTGGGCGGAGCTTCCGTGGGTTTAGTCCCTTATGAGGAATCACAAGGTGTTCACTGCGCCTTCGTCGCCAAGGCCGTCGAATATCTGGGCTGCGGGATTCCCTGCGTCAGCACTCCCCTAGAAAATCTTTCCCGGTACTTCGCAGACGAACCGGCGATCCGGTTCTCTGGCTGGTCCGGCCAATCCTTCGCCGAGAACGTTCTGGCAATCCTCGCCCTTCCAGCCACCGAACGCCGTGCCCTCGGACTCTCAGCCGCCGCCAAAGTCGCCGCCCGGCTCGACTGGAATGTCATCGCGACCCAGGCCGCCGACTTCATCGAGCAGCAAGCGGGCCTTCCCAAAAGCAGTTGCCAAGCGGCCGGTCCGGTTTGAGCTTCAAGGCTGTCGATGAGTTCGTGTTCTTCAACGATGGCGGCCCCGATGGCCGCGATCCCATTACTTCCCAGGCGCCGTCTGCCCGAATGGCTGAAGGTGCAGTTACCTACCTCCAGTGCCTTCACGGCTACGCGCACGCTGCTCGATGGCTTGGGCCTCCACACGGTTTGCGAGAGTGCCAAGTGCCCCAATCATTGGGAGTGCTGGAGCAAGGGCACGGCGACCTTCATGATCGCGGGTGATCGTTGTACCCGCGCCTGCGGATTCTGCGCGGTCTCGACGGCTAAACCACTGGCCTTGGAACAGGATGAGCCTCAGCGAGTCGCCGAGGCCACCCGTCGCATGGGACTCAAGCACGTGGTGATCACGGCGGTGGCCCGAGATGACCTCCAAGATGGTGGCGCCGAACATTTCCGCCGCACCATCGAAGCGGTCAGAGATCTGAATCCTGGAATCGTTGTCGAGGTGTTGACTCCCGATTTCCTCGATCGTGACGACGCGATCGATTCGGTCCTCGCGGCTCGGCCAGACATCTTCAACCACAACCTCGAGACAATTCGCCGTCTGACTCCTTCGGTGCGCCATCGCGCCACCTATGAGCGGTCCCTCCGCGTGCTGACCAAGGTCAAAGACCGCCTCGGCGACAAAGTTCACACCAAATCGGGCATGATGCTCGGGCTGGGTGAAACTCAGGAAGAAGTGCTCGAAGCCATGCGAGACCTCCGTCAGGCCCACTGTGATATCCTTACTCTGGGGCAATACTTGCAACCGACCCTCAAGCACCTGCCGGTGGTGGACTTCATCCCTCCGGCCGTTTTCGACTCGCTCCGGCGTGAGGGTGATGCCATGGGATTCACCCATGTGGCCTCAGGTCCCTTAGTTCGCAGTTCGTATCATGCCGACGAATTCTCTCCGATCCCGCCGGCATGAGATTCTGGCTATTAGCCTGGATCCCCCTTCTGATCCTTCTGGTTCCTTTGAACGCCGCTGAATTGGCCCCGACCAACCGCTTTGAGCCGGAGGTTCTAAAATTTGAAGCCCTAGACCGCAGAGTCCCGCCACCGCCGCGGCCGATCTTGTTCGTTGGCAGTTCCAGCATCCGATTGTGGACCAATTTGCCCGCCTCAATCCAAAATCGGCCGGTGCTCAACCGCGGATTCGGTGGTTCCCGTTTCAAGGATCTCCTGCGGTTCTTTAACCGAGTGGTGCTGCCCTATGGCCCCTCGGTGGTCGTGGTCTACGAAGGCGATAACGATTTGGCCGATGGCCAAACCCCCGCGGAAATCGCTCAAGATCTGGCCGTGTTCTTGGAGCGTGCCGAAACCGAACTCCGTGGAACCTCGATCCTGTTACTCACCGTGAAGCCGAGCCCCTCACGTGTGCATCTCCTCGAAGCTCAATCGGAGTTCAACCGACGGCTCAAGATCCTAGCTCAGTCTCGTCAGCATGTGCACGTCATCGACGTGGCGTCGCCATTGCTCGATTCCCAAGGCAAACCCGATCCTCGATTCTTTGCCGCTGACCGGCTCCATCTTAACGCCGAGGGCTACGAGGCGTGGCGAAAACCAGTTTTGGATGCCATCGAACTCAGCTTGAAGCGCTGAGCGAGACCCGGAATGGCGAAACGGCTGCAGCGGCCGACAAACCACCGTCGAGAAATGACTGATAGTCCGGCGACTCCAACCGATGGGTTTCGGGCTGGGTCCGGAGCAGGTGCCGTAATTCATCCCGGTTGCGCGACCAACGGTGCCCATTGAAAAATTCTATCGGCTCGAACTGAGTCTTATAGAGGGCCTTGTCTGCATAGCAGGTGCCCAAGTGCAGGTGACCCAAACCACTTTCCTGAGCCCAAGCCACCGCCCGCGTCATCATGGCCATCCCGAGATGGCTGCCCGAATCGGACAAGTCATAGAACGCATAGTAGTAATAGGCCATTCGCGGCGGCTCGAGGTACAGCAGAGCCACTCCCCGTTCGGGTCCATCACCACCGCCGTCCCGGAACACCAGCAAGTGGGAAATCACCCGACCCGCCAAGAGTCGGTCCAAGCGCGCCGCCGACATAACACCCGAACCGAAGCGGGCCTCAGCAAAGGCCAACCAGGCCGCCCGGCGCTCCGGCGTTAGGTCAAAGCGATCCCGAGGCACCAACTCACACTGCAAATTTCCAGCCTTACGCAGCACGCGCCTGTTTTCGGAAGAGGTTCGCCATTCTCCCAGCGGCACCCGCAATTGGCGCCCCATGTAGAAGCGGGAGAGATCTGGAGCGGATGGTAAAAATCCGGCTGCAAATAAATCAGCGGGGCTTTCTGTGGGTTCCGGAAATGCCCAGACCGCATACGGATAGACGTAGCGGCTGGGATCTGCGACCGCCTCAGAGAATACCAGCTTCATTAGAAATGCGAGGAGCCTGGCGCCGGCCTACGAGCCGAAACCCCTTCGCCTCAGCGAGAGGGATGTGGCTCGGCCAACCGGCCATGCTTCAGTTTCCGCTAATACGGAAGAAGGTCGCACTGTTGGTGACCGGTACCGTGGTCTTTAAGTCATTGGTCGTGAGCAAATTCTGCCATGGGGCATCCAAGGCGCTCCGGACCTGCAGGTTGTAAGGCGGGAGGCCTCCGGACCAGGAGAGTCCGAGGGTGTTGCCCGTGAGGGTCACCGCCACTCGGATGGGCGTCGTCGGCACTTCGAAGCCTCCCAAGGTGGCCGAGAACGGCGACGTCACCGCAGAAACCGGAACGGCGATCGTTGTATCCGATGCAGCAACCGCATCCAGAACGTAACTGGCTGAGAGCGTGACTCGTTTCAAATCAGCGGCACTCAAGGCCAATTCGCTCAGATCAATGTCTACCAATCCCCCGTCCATCGAGGCGTCCAAGGTCACTTGCTTCAAGTGTTTCAGACTTTGGACCGAACCGTTGGGGTAGGCCTCTGAAGTCGCAGCCAAGCCGATCGGGTCCGCCAAAGCCACATCCACCTGAATGCCTCCCATCGCGTAACTTGGGTTCCGCGCTGGCACCCGAACCGAAAGCTTAGAGGTCGTCGAATTCGTCTGAATCACCGGCCGGATTTCACCTGTGGGTTCTGCCAAAGCGAATCCATAGAATTTGTCGGCCGCCAGGCCGCTGGAGACGTCCCACGGAGCGCTGCCAACATTGCCCGATAAAACGTTGCCGCGAAAAACAACCCGCGCCGGCTGATCCGCTGACCCGTTGCTGCCATGGAAACGAATCAGGGGGGCTCCCATCCCGGACAACTTGTTGGCTTCCAATGCATCAGATTCAGCCGGCCCACTGAAGTCAGAACCCACCCGAAGGGTCGAATAGCTCCGGACCGTGGTAAGACTAATCGGGGTCGGGTTTTTGAAGAGCACCGAACCCGACGGTCCGTATCCAAAAGAATTCCCGGCCAGGACCACCCCGGTCGCTGTGCGCCAGAACTCGGCCACTACCTCGTAGTTGAGAGGACCAAAATAATTGCGCTCATTGGCGTCGTTGATGCCGTCGCCATCCGTACCTATGAGCATGTAATGGCCTCGCCCATTCTCAATGGCTTCCATGTCGGTGAAATCCCCGAGATAGCCCGCCACTTGTGAATAGTCGAAGATCGAACCATCGGGGAGGTAGTTGAAACGATTGCCTGAAATCCGGGCGTTGGGGGTCTCCAGATGAATGGCCAACAATTGGCCGGTGATTAGGTTGTGTTCTGCGACGTCCCCAAAACCGTCCGAATCGGTGCCGACCACCAATCCCTCGGAGGTGATATTATTGTCCCACTTGAAGGAGGCCACCGCAGCACGACCACCGCGGACTCCCAATGCCGTCGGCTTCGCAGGATCAACACCGAACCAGCAGCCTTGGATGCGGGCTTCGGTCGAAGCGCCGACCAACGCCACACCATAGATGAACGGATCGGCCGCGGAATCTCCGCCGGTCGCGCTGAGCACGGCCACACCGCGCAGGGTGAAGTTGCGAGAATTAAGAATCGGCAAGATCGCGCTCTCGCTATCCCCGAACCCATGGTCTCCGTAGTCGGTGAGTGCAAAGCGACCCCCAGCCCGTGAATCAAGAACGATCCGCAGTTGGGCGGTGTCGGAGCCCTGAAGAACATTGGTGTTGGCGATGGCTCCGGGCTGACTAAAACCGTCGATCAAAACATTATCGGCCTGGACCATCGAATAGCCTGCGGTCGGTGTGACCAGATAATGCGGCCCAGCCCCCGGGATGTTGAAGGTGATGCGGTCGTTGGAGCGAACGTCTTTGAGCGCCTCCGCCAGAGAGGTCTTTCCATCACCGGCTGCAGATGCGTTGTCGGCCGTGTTAACCACCACGGTGCGCACCGATTCAACGCGCACATTGTCGATGAGCAGCCAACTTTCCCCCTTCACCTCGGCCACGCCTGCGAAGGGATCCATGTAGCCCACCATCACTCGCCCGGATTTCCAGGGACTCGTATTGATGCGGCGGCTAATGATCCGCCCGTCGATCTTCCAGGTGACCACATCACCGATCTGGCTCACTTCCACCTGAACCCACCGCTTGCCGAGAACACCTGGGGCCTCGAACCGCGGTGACGGAAACTGGGTTCGCAGATA
>JBDKKQ010000219.1:0-3361 GCA_039796015.1 Verrucomicrobiota bacterium | reverse complement strand
GAGCCTGATCAACCGCTCCAGAGTCCGAACCCAAAACCGATACCCGCATGGGAGATTTTCTTCGCCAACTCTGGCCATTCATAGCCCCCCATCGCGGCCGGCTGATGGCGGGAGCCCTGTCGGGCCTGATCTACGCGCTGGGAGGCACCCTGTTGCTGCTGGCGGTGAAGCTGGTTCTGGATGCCATTTTCCCCACCGAAGGAGCCCGTGATTTAGTTCAATCGCTCGGGATGCTTCCAGCGGTGCTCCGTGATCCGCTGCTGGCGGCCATGAAATCCCTGCGCAGCCAGGTCAATCCGGGATCGCTGGTTTGGATCATCGCCAGCGTTCCGATAGCCATGGTTCTCCGTGGCGAGGGGGCTTACCTGAGCCTCTACAGCATGACCTGGGTGGGCACGGCAACGATTCATGACCTGCGAGTTCGGATTTTCGACCATTTGGAACGGCTGTCGCTGGATTACTTCACGACGGCCCGGACGGGGGATCTCCAATCACGGCTGATGAACGATACTCAGGCGATCCAGCAGTGCATCGCCCAGGGTTTTTCCACCATCGCCCGTGAACCGGCGACCGTGGTCGGTATCCTGATTTACCTCTTCTCGATGCAGACCCGACTCACCCTGGTGGCCCTGGTTGTGTTTCCGTTGGTGGTGGTTCCGGTGGTGATCTACGGCCGCAAAGTGCGGCGTTCATGGAAGGCGGCTCAGACCCACACGGCCGAATTGAGCGATCTCATGCAGGAGGCCTTCACGGGAATCCGTGTGGTCAAGGCCTTCAACTTAGAGGCCACCATGACCGAGCGCTTCAGCGCCACCTCACGGCGCATTACCGGTCAGTTCATGCGGTTCGTGCGAGGGAGCGAAATTCCGGGTCCGGTCATCGAGACGTTCGGAGCGGTTGGCGTCAGCCTCATGTTGTTCTACGTGCTGCGGTTGCCGGCCGGCGAGCGACCGAGCTCGGGCGACTTCACCGCGTTCGTTGGTTCGCTGTTCATGCTTTATCAGCCCATCAAGAATCTCAGCCGCCTTTGGAGCCAATTGGAACAAGGCCGGGCCGCGGGTGAGCGGTTGTTCCCGATTTTGGCGACGGCCAGTTCTGTGGTGGAACCTTCCCAGCCTCGAGCATTGAGGGCCCAGGGCGCGACCGTCTCCTTCGAGAACATCTCGTTCCGATACACCGATCGACCGGTTCTCGACGGGTTCTCCTTGTCTATCCCGACCGGATCGTTGGTGGCTTTGGTGGGCGAGAGCGGTTCGGGCAAGACTACCGTTGCCAACTTATTGCTGCGCTTCTACGACCCGGAGACGGGACACATCCGGATCGGTGGCGTCGATTTGCGTGAGGTGAGTTCTTCAGACCTCCACGACCAGATGGCGGTGGTGAGTCAGGATACGATGCTCTTCAACGACACGATCCGGGCCAATATCCGCATGGGGCGTCCTGAGGCCACCGACACCGAGATCGAGGCTGCGGCCCGGGCCGCCCATGCCGATGGCTTCATCCGCGAAAAGCCTTTGGGCTACGATACGGTGGTCGGAGAACGGGGTAATTCACTCTCCGGCGGACAGCGCCAGCGCATTGCCATTGCGCGCGCAATCTTGCGCAACTCGCCCATCCTCATTCTCGACGAGGCGACCAGCGCCCTCGATGCCGAGTCGGAGCGGGCCGTTCAAGCCGCCCTCGAAACGCTCATGGTCGGTCGCACCACCCTGTGCATCGCCCATCGACTGTCCACCATCCAGCGGGCCGACATCATCGTGGCCATGGAGGCGGGACGCATTGTCGAGCAGGGAACTCACGCCGAACTGCTGGTTCGTGGCGGCCTTTATGGTCGTTTGCACGCCTTGCAGTCGGGCGGTGCGTGAATCCCAGAAAGACTCGATAACCTTTGGGAACGGGGCCTGTTTGGGAAAGACTCAGGATCCAAACCCTCAGCGTCGCCACCAACTCCGGCCTGAGGCCGGGGCCGCCGCGGAGTCAGCAGCGTCCGCCGTCGAGGTGGCCGCGGGTTCTGGATTGCGCCCGGTGAGTTGACGCACCAGCAACTGGCTGCGTGCGGCCGTCAGGGCCATGATGAATTCGTCGTAACCGGCAAAACGGTCTCCGGGATTCTTGGCCATGGCCTTGGACAACGCGTCGCTCGTGGCTCGGCTAATGGTCGAAAGGACTTCGTTTGCAGGGCGCAGCGGGATTGCCACGTGGGCCGCAACCACGTCTTCGACCGTCGGTGCCTCGAAGGGAACATGCCCGGTCAAGGCGTGGTACAAGGTTCCGGCGAGGCTGTAGATGTCGCACAGGAAGGTATCTCCCTCCTGCCGCACTCGTTCCGGCGCGATGTAGTAGGGCGTGCCGAAGATCGGGGCATAGGCATCGGTGTCGGCATCGGCCTTCTTGGCCAGACCGAAGTCCACCACCTTGGGTTCACCGTCGGCGCTGAAGAGGATGTTGCCGGGCTTGATGTCGAGGTGCAGCAGACCTCGCTTGAGGGCTGCTTGCAGAGCGCCAGCCACCTTGATCCCGATGTCCAACACGTCGAGCTCCGGAAGGGTTTTCTCGGACTCGATCCGGCTGTCCAGACTCCCAGCATCAGCAATCTCCATCGCCAGGAACCGTAGGCCCTCGTGGTAGTCGAAGCTGTAGATGTGGATGATGTTGGTGTGATTGATCTGGGCGCAGGCCCGGGCCTCCACGGCGAAGTTGTTCACGGCGGCCGGATCTTCGGCGAACTCGCGCTTCATTAGCTTCACAGCCACCTCGCGACCGAGGGCGGTGTCCCAGGCGCGATAGACCGTACCCATACCGCCCGAGGCGATCTCCGAGCGCAGTTCATACTGTCGGAGCATCATGGGCATCATGACTGAGGCTTGGCACTTGGTGCAGGCCACCGTGCCCAGCGGCGCAAGATCGCCGGGGATGAACTGCTTGGCCCCGCACACCGGGCAGGAAACCATCTTCAGGGCTTTTTTCTGGGACGCCGTTTGCTCCATGTATCGCGAACAAAGTCTATGCCCTACCGTCTCTGGGACAAGGACGGTAAGGGTTTTTCGGATCTGCGAGGGAGGCGATGCGTCGAGGACCCTCGTGGGGTCGCCTCCTTGGAGCGGGCTGGATTCCTACTTCTTGGGATCCAGATTACCGGCGAGGTCGGCCTCGGTGATGGATGATTCCACGCCGCCGGCCGGGACTTCCATTTGTGCGAGCCAGAGCAGGGCATTGAGGAAGATTTTCCGTTGGTTCGGATCGCCCCAGTTCTTGTGCGTGTGGCCACCGGTGAAACCCATGCCGCGGCCGCCGTCGATGCGCTCGTGCACCCACATCATGGCCTCGCGCCGACCGGAGGCTGCGACGATGTGGGCGTAGG
>JBDKKQ010000218.1:0-4306 GCA_039796015.1 Verrucomicrobiota bacterium | reverse complement strand
TTCCGGTGGCTACATCGAGCCAGGCCATGTGGGCCAGGAAGAATTCATCCGTGGCAAAGAGGGGCGTGGCAGAGGTGAGGGGTGCGAGGGACTGGGATGGGGTGTTGGTGTTGGTATTGGTGTTGGTTCTGCGGTCTCCGGCTCGTCGAAAGAAGGTGGCTTGGAACCCGTGCCGTTGGCCGCCTTCAGAGGTCAAGTGGCCGGTGATGTACCACCACTCGATCTTGTATTCGGGATGACTTCCATGGTCGGCCGGAAACTGGAAGATGCGACCGGGCTGGGGTAGGGCGAACTCTGGGCGATTCTGTGGGGGGATCTCGTCGGCTCGCAGGTCGAGACGAGCGATTCCAAGGATAAACAGGCTCAGTATCCAAATGCGTATTCGTAACCGCGGGTTATCCATCGAGAGTTGAGGAGTCGGGGACATGGGAATCATTCTTCGCGTTCTGCAGGCAGCGCAGCGCCCCAGCGGCCGATGCTCCAACCGGTGAGAGCCGCCATCGCCAGGACGGCCAGAGCCAATCCGCCTAACCACAGCCAGGGGGGATCGGTTTCTAGGGTCCAGCCGAAGGTTTGTACGTTGACCCGGTGGATGAGCAACCAGCCCAGCGCGAGGCTGGCAACCAAGCCGACAAGGATGCCCACGAGCGCTGTTAGGACGCTTTCTAAGGTGGTGGCCCAGGCAATCTCGGAATGCCTGAATCCGAGGGCTCGCAAGGTGGTGAGGTCGTTGCGTCGTTCCCACAGCAGGCTTGCCAAGGTGAAGCCCAGTCCCAGGACCGAGACAGCGATGCCGATAAGTTCGAGGGCGTCGGTAATAGCGAAGGTTTGTCGGAAAATGCGCAGGGCTTCGCTGCGGAGATGGGGTTGGGTGTACACGGCCAGTCCGGGGTAATTGGCTTTCCATCGAGCCCGGACTAAAGAGCCTTGGTCAGGGTCTCGGAGCTTGGCAATAACGCTGGTGGCTAACTCGTCACCGAACCAGGAGGCAAAGTGTTCCCGTTGAATTACCAAGGATCCGCGTTCGTTGCCGTAATCGGAGAAAATACCCGCGAGGGTGATCCGGCGAGGTCCGGTCGGCGTGGGTAAGGTGAGTGTGTCACCCCGATGAAGTTGAAAACGGTGCGAAAAGCTTTCGCTGGCCATGGCGAGGCCACTGTTGCGGGCCGGATCCCAAAGGGCGTCGTCGGTGGGTTCCTCGCGCCAGGCGATGCGTGCTTGATCACGCATGAAGGCGGGATTGCCGCCAAAGAGCAGGGTGGATCCGCCGGGGAGTTGGAGTTCAAGGGCCTGGACCACGTTGGCAGCCACCACCTCGGGGTCCGAGACAAGAGCCTTCCAAGTCTCGGGCCGGATGCGGTTCTGGGTCGAGGCACTCTGGGCTCCTTCGCTGGAGACGTAGAGGTCGGCCATGAAGGTGCTCTCGATCCACCCACGCAGGGTGGTGTCAAAACTGCCGACGAGGATGGCCATTCCAGCGGTCATTGCCACAGCGCAGACCAATCCGGCAATGGCCAGTCGGTGGCGTCCTGTGGGTTGGCGGAGGTGGCTCAAACCCAAACGCGTGGGAGCGGAGAGGCCATCCCACGAAGTCAGTCGCCGCATTAAAAATGGCGGAAGCAGGCCCGCCAGTAGTCCGGCTCCAAGCAACCAGGTGAGTGCCGATCCGTAAGCCGCCAACGAAATTCGGGATCCGCCCTCCAGTCGCAGTGCAGGCAGCGTGGCGAGTGCGGCACCAATAACGAGGAGCATCAACGCGGTGGGCAGTACCCAACGGGGAGCGGCGGTTCCAGTTTGGGCCCGGTTTCGGCCAATTAATTGGGCGGGCGGTGTGGTTGCGGCTTGGCGGGCGGGCCATCCTCCGGCTACTAGGCTGGCCGTTATGGCGAGGAACAAAGCAGCAGCAGCTTCCACTGGATCTAAGGAGGCCGATTGGACTGCAGTGGCGTAGTAGAGCGAATTGACCGTTTGGCCGACGCCGCGAACGGCTCCCTGTGCTCCGGCCCAGCCCAAGATCAGACCCAAGACGCCGCCGATGAGGCCGAGCACCGCGGCTTCCAACAACCAGGCGCGGCGGATGCGCTCGGGTTCGACTCCCAAGGACCGCAGAATGGCGATCTCTTCTCGGCGTCGGACCACCGCGCCATCCAGAGCCTGAAAGACCAGCATGAGCCCCACCAGCAATGCGAGCAGCGACAGGATGGTTAGATTGAGGCGGAAGGCCTGCGTCATGGTGGCGGCATTGTCGCGGCGGTCGGAGGAGCTGCTCAGAATCCAACGGCCCGCCATCCAGGTGCTGAGTTCTTGGCGAAGAGCCGATGCCCGGACCGATCGATCGGATCCCTCGGGTAAGACGAACTCGATGCGGTCGAGTTGCCCGGTTCGGGCGGTTAATCGCTGCAATGCGGGAAGATCGAGCAGTAGCAGGTTGTCGGGGGCTTTGGGCTGGGAGGGATCTTCGGGAATGATGCCGGTAATTCTCAATTCCACGATTTGCTCCTGAACCACTAGGCGCAAGGTTGGGGACGAGAGACGGGCGGCGAGCGCGGAGGGGACAAGCACCGCATGGGGGTCTTGAAGGCTGGCCCAGAGGGCGGATTCATCGGTGGGTGGATTGCTCGATGAAATGGGCGTGGGGCCCTGCGGCATGGGGCTGGTTCGCGAACGCTCTGGTTTGCGGGCCTGAGCCAAATTCTGTAGGGCGATCCAATCGACACCAAGGAGCGTGTAGGTGGTCCGGCTGCCGATGGCCGATTGGGAGCCATCGCCCGGTTCCACAGCGGTGCTCTCGACGACAGGTACCCAGTGCACCGGTGTGTCGGTGAAGCGTTCGCGGAGTTCCGAGAGCAGGGAATCGGGCAGGCTTCCGGCTGGGGACAGAATGATTCCGTCGCTCTCGGCGGTGACCACATCGGTAAAATTCTGAAAACTGGTAACCGCTGCTCGATTGGCCAGACGGATCGACAGGTAGACTGCGACACCCAGGGCCAATGTCAGAATGAGCAGGGCGGTGGTCCACGGCGCGCTGCGCGCATGACGCCAACTCACCTGGGTCCAGAGCAATCGTTGGACTTGCGGTGGGGTCTCCTCGGTCATAGGCGCTCGGAGGAAGTCGAAGACTCGGTCTCAATGATTCCGTCCCGGAGACGAATTTCGCGGTGGCAAATGGCCGCCGCTTCCGGGCTGTGGGTGACCAGCACCAGTGCTGTGCCTGTTTCGTCGCTCAGTTGGCGCAGCAAATCGAGAATGCGCTGACCATTGCGGGAATCGAGGTTGCCCGTGGGTTCATCGGCTAACAGCAATCGAGGCCTATGGATGAGAGCGCGGGCGATGGCGATGCGTTGCATTTCGCCGCCGGACAGTTCGCCGGGCGGAGCATCGGCCCTGTGAGACACACCAACTCGATCGAGCAAGGTCGCCACCCGGGTTCGGCGTTCGGGAGCCGGCACGCCTAGCAATTGGAGGGGCAGTTCTACGTTCTCGCTCGCGGTCAGCGTGGGTAGGAGGTGGAAGAACTGGAAGACCGTGCCGAAGTGGCGGCGTCGGAGTGCAGCCAGCCCATTGCCATCCAGATTATTGAGGCTGATTCCGTCGAACTCGATGAGGCCGGATTTGGGGCGATCCACGCCCCCGAGGAGATTGAGCAGGGTTGTTTTCCCGGATCCGGAGGGGCCGGTCAGCGCAACCCGCTCGCCTGCTTGGATGCGCAGTGAAACTCCAGCGAGCACAGTGCGTTCACGGTAGGCGTGGTGTACGTTGCTCGCTTGGAGCAATACAGGGGTGGTGACCGATTCCGTCATCTAGTCACAACATGGCTTGGAACCGAGGAAGTCCAAACCGAGATCGCTGAACTCTCCCAATTTTCCACGGCGAACGGGATTGGCGAACGAGGACTGGCGAACGAGCCGGTTCCGGGTGTCGGAGGCTCAGGCCGGCTTCAGTGGGATGGGGGTGGGTCCGCGCCGATACCCGTTGAGGTCCACGGTTACGAGGCCGTATCCGAGATGGCGCAAACGAACTAGCACGGACTCTCTGAGTTCAGGGTCTTGCCACCGCTGGAACTCGGGCGGTCCGACTTCGATGCGTGCCAGGTGACCCTTGAGGGTGCCTCCCAGTTCGTGATGTCGAACTCGGAGGTCGTGAAAACCTTGGTCCCGTAGAAAGGCTTCTGCCTCTTCGACCATGTGGAGCTTTTCTTCTGTGACGGCCTCGCCTGTGGGGATCCGGGAACTCAGGCAGGCCATTTGGGGTTTGTCGGCGGTCGGCAAGCCGAGGTGGGCGCTAAGTTCGCGGATTTCTGCCTTGG
>JBDKKQ010000217.1:0-4267 GCA_039796015.1 Verrucomicrobiota bacterium | reverse complement strand
CGCACTCCTGATAATCCATGCTCTTGAATTCTCCGTCCACAATCAACCAGCCTGCCTCGCAGCAGACTGCTTCAAAAACCGGCCGGTTTTCGGCCACAAAACGGCTTGGAATGACATGGCTGACGGCCGCAATGATTTGCGCCTGTCAGGCCGCTGATGCCATCCAACAGGAGTCACCGTTGAGACTTAACGAGCTCCGAAGGATGGTTCTGGAACAAAACGACCAGATCCAGATGCGGATGCAAGATGCGGAAGTCGGCGAACGCCTCCACCGGGCTGAAAAGGGGATCTTTGAACCCCAGTTGGTGGGTGGCGCAGAATATTTCGACACCAGCCGCCCCAACAACCGACAGCAGTCCGCGCAGTTAGGATTCTTTGCGCGCCCGTTCTATCTTGAGCGAAACACCCTCTACAACGCCGGTATCGAGTTCCTGCTGGGCACGGGCGCCAAGCTTCGGACCGGCTACATGCTGCGGGACCTGAACAACAACGTTGGGGCAGCCGAAACCACCCCAGGACAGTTGATGGGGCAACAGTATGAAAGCTTCGCGGGCCTCAATCTGACCCAACCCCTGCTCAAGAATGCGGGATGGGGAGCCACCACGGCCAAGATACGACTCTCAGCCATCTCGTCCAAAATTGCCTTCCACGAATACCGACGGCAGATCCTCTTGGTTTTGGCTAGTGCTGAGGCCGCCTACTGGGACCTGCACCTAGCCCAGGAGCAAGTTCGCATCGGCACCGATTCGCTGGCGACGGCCCAGAAAATCCTCAAGGACAACCAGGCTCGTTTGGAGGTCGGCAAGTCTTCCGAACTGGAGGTCATGCAGGCACAAGCTGGTTTGGCGGCACGCAAAGCCAAACTGGAGCAGGCTCAACAAACGGCCTTCGACTACGCCAGCCGCATCAGCAGCCTCTACTCCCGCAGCATCAGTGGGCAGAGCAGCCTTCCGAGGGCGGTGGACGTCCCCGAACTGGTCGACGACCCCACCAGCAAGGTGGAGAGCTACACGCAGGCCTTCCGCAAAAATCCCGACTACCTCATCCGAGCGGAGCAAGTGAAGCAGGAGAACCTGCGGGTGGCCTACCTGAAGAACCAGCGTCTGCCGCAGCTCGATCTCAAAGCCAGCTACGGACTTAACGGCCTGAGCTCCAACGTCGTCCAGTCGATGGATGACTGGGCAACTCGCGAGTATCCGGCCTGGTCGCTCGGGTTCGAGTTCCGAGTCCCACTCGGCGGAGGCATCAAGGAGCGCAATGAACTGGAAGCGGGCAGACTGGGCAAGATCCGCGCGCTGTCGGCCCTCAAGGAGGCCGAGGTCCAAGTCTTCAATCTGGTCGATACCGCCCTTCGCAAGATCCAACTCCATCGCAACAGCCTGACCAATGCCCGGTCCGTCATTGGATTCCACGAGAAACTCCTCGCGGCCCAATTGGACCGTCTGGCCGTGGGCAGCGTGGACAGCCGCATGGTGCTCGAGACCGAAGAGAAACTCTCCGAAGCCCGCGCCGCGGCCGTGGACAGCATGGTGATGGAACGCAAAGCGCGCCTCGAATTGGAGGCCGTCCGCGGCACGCTGCTGCTGGCCCGGGATGCCGAGGTGGACTTGTTCGAGCTGCGCAAACGCACTGAAGAGTTCCTCCGCAAGAACCGGGACAAGAAGGTGGAAGAGGCCCCATCCATCCCGGTGACCAACAGTCCCAATGCTCCCTGAATTTGTTCCATCGGCACCCATGAATCCATTGAGATCCCGCATGCTGCGCACGGCAGCCCCCTGGTTGGTCGGCGCCGCCGTCCTCCTCCACTCGGTCCGAAGCCTTGCGGCAGACGGCAGCTGGGTCAACGGCGTCACCGAGCCGATCAAGGATGTGACTCTGGCTTTCCCTATCGTTGGCGTGGTCGGTGCTCGGCCCCTCGAGGAAGGATCCACCGTCCGCAAGGGCCAAGTAGTGATCGAGTTGGACAAGCAGTTGGAAGAACTCGACCTCGAGCGCAAGCGGCTCTCCCGCGAATTGGCCGCGAGCGAACTCGAACGACTCAAGTCCTTGGCCCAGCGCAATGCCATTTCTGTGAGCAAGGAAGAGATCGAGAAGAAACGCAGCGAGTTTGAAATCACCAAAGTGGACCATGAGCTGGCCGCGGCCGTGCTCATGCGACGCCAGTTAATTTCCCCGATCGACGGTCAGGTGGCCCAATTCTACAAGGATGTCGGCGAGAAATGCGAAGATCAGCAGCCGGTGGTCCGAATCGTGGACACCCGAAGGTGCCATCTGGTGGCCAACTTAGAACCAAGTCTGGCACAATCCCTCCGGCTAAACCAAAAGGTCCGCGTGGAGGTGTTGATCGGCGATTCTCCGGTCACCGTCGAAGGCACCCTGATCTACTTATCACCCGTCGCCGATGCGGCCAGCGGCCTGCTGCGCATCAAGGCCGTTTTCGAAAACCCCGAGGGCAAGATCCGTCCCGGAATCGCCGGACGCCTCCGCATCGACTGAAGCCCCATGTCCCACCCTTCCCCTATCCTATCCCACGGCGGACTAGCCCCCTTGCTTGAAGAGGCCTCGAAACTTCGGCGTTTCAACGGTCCGCCGGCCGAGTTCTGGCCGGCACTGGTCTCGGTCATGGCCCGTTTGGCTGAAGCCAGTCGCGGTGCCCTGATCGTTGGTCAGGCAGCCCTTCCGGACAAACTCCGCAAACTCAGCGATTGGACCCAACCCGGTTATTCCGATCCGGCACTGGTCCCGTTCATTAAAGGGGCGCCGGCCTTGGCCGTGAGGGCTCTGGAGGTCGGTCAAGCCCTGGAACCCATCGGCCCTGGCCTGCTGCCCGACAGCACCCACTTCGCCATTTGCATCCGCCTCCAGTTCCAGGGTGGAGTCGATGGTTGCGTGGCCGCTTTCCTGATCCCAAACAGCACCGAGGCCAAGGCTGGAGAATTGCTGTTGCGATTGGCCATGCTGGCGGACATCCCGCTGGATTACCAGGCCCAGAGAAATACCCAGCAACCCAAGGCCGAGGCCGAGAAATTTGCCTCCGTGCTAGACGTTCTCTCGCAAGTCAATGCAGAGGGGCGTTTCTTGGGCGCCCTCATGGCGCTGGCCAACGGTTTAGCTTCCCAGCTGCAGTGTGAGCGGGTCGGCATCGGGTGGGTGGAATCGGGTTACATCCGCCTCAAGGCACTGAGCCGCACCGAGCGCTTCGAACCCAAGATGGCCGCCGTGCAGGCTATGGAGGCCGCCATGGAAGAGGCTCTAGACCAAGACGAGGAAATCCTTTGGCCCCAGCCGGACAGCTCCCGCTCGATCGTCCGTGACCATGCGGCGTTCGCGCAAGGCCAGGGCGTTCAGCATCTGGTATCACTGCCCATTCGGGTGGCTGGCAAGGGGGTTGCCGTCCTGACGTGTGAACGCCAGGCCGCTCCGTTTTCTGAGGTCGCCATCCAACAACTTCGGATGGTCTGCGATCAAGTCGCCCGCCGTCTGTCCGACCTGCACGCATCAGACCGCTGGTTCGGATCGCGATGGACGCATCAGTTGAAACAGCGGCTCGAGACCTGGGTCGGGCCGGAGCACACCTGGGCTAAGGTCGGTGCCATTGGGGCTACCGGCGCAGTCCTCCTGTTGTTCCTGCCGATCTACCCCATTCGCATCGAGGGGAACTTCATCGTTCGCAGCGAAGAGCAGTCATACCTGAGCGCTCCCTTCGATGGATTCATCCAGTCGGCCTTGGTGCGACCCGGCGATGTCCTCACCAATGGAGCCACGCTGATGCGCTTCAACACCGAGCAACTCGAGTTGGAAGAATCAGCGGCCATCGCCGATCAGACCCGCTACCTCCGCGAAGCGGAGAAGGCGCGGGCCGCCAGGAATCTGGCCGAGATGCGGATTGCGCAGGCGCAGGCGGACCAAGCCGCGGCCCGCCTCGGACTGGTTCGCCACCGACTGTCGCAGGCGACTCTGAAAGCCCCGTTCAACGGGGTCATCGTCGAGGGAGACTTGCGCCAGCGCATCGCCGCGCCGGTTCGCCAGGGAGATCCGTTGTACAAGTTTGCTCGCATTGACTCCCTATTCATCGAGGCCGAAATCAGTGAACGAGACGCCCATCGCCTGCCCAGCAAGGCCACGGGCGAGGTCGCCTTCGTCGCCCAACCGGACTCGAAATATCCGGTGCAGGTGCTGCGTGTGGAGCCGTCCGCCGTGCCCAAAGAAACGGGCAACATCTTCATCGTACGAGCCTCCCTCACCGGGGCTCCGCAATCTTGGTGGC
>JBDKKQ010000216.1:0-6408 GCA_039796015.1 Verrucomicrobiota bacterium | reverse complement strand
GGATTTTTTTAGCTCATGTACTCGCGCGGATCGGCCACTCGTCCGGCCAGCGCGCTGGCGGCCACGGTCGCCGGCGAGGCCAGGAAGACTTGGCTCTCCTTGTGACCCATGCGGCCTGGGAAATTTCGGTTGGTGGCACTGATGCACTTCATGGGCGCATTCATCCGACCAAAGGTGTCCACCGGTCCGCCCAAACAGGCTGAACAACCGGCATTCTCGGTCATTTGAACACCCGCAGAAATGAGGATTTCCCAGATGGTCTGATTGCCCCAGCGGGTGTTCTGCAAATCATGGACGATTTCCGGGGTGGCGGGCACGCCGAAGGTATCGATGACCACTTTCTTGCCGCGCAGCACGCGGGCGAATTCCACGAAGTCGCTGGTCTTGCCGCCGGTGCAAGATCCGACATAGGCCCTATCGAGCTGAATGTGGGACAATTCCTTGGCGGACTTGCGTTGGCCGGGGTCCGGATGACAAGCCACCGTGGGTTCGAGCTTGGAGAGATCGATGACAACCTCGCGGGTAAACTTCTGGTCGTGATCCACCTCGACCGGCTCGTAGGTGGATCGGGTGCCGTTGAGGCGAGTGCGGGCGTCGACGTACTCGGCCGTGCGCGCGTCGAAGGGGAAGATACCGTTTTTGCCACCCGCTTCGATGGCCATGTTGGCGACGGTCATGCGGTCATCCATCGACAGCGTCGCGATGCCAGAGCCGTGGAACTGCATGGCCTGGTAGGTCGCGCCGTCAAAGCCGATCTCACCGATTGCATGCAGGATGATGTCCTTAGCCATGACGCCCAGCTGCAGCTTGCCCTCGAGTCGGAACCCGATGGTCGACGGCACCTTGATGAGCAGTTTGCCCGTGCCCATCACGAATCCGGCGTCGGTGTTGCCGATACCGGTGGCGAACTGGTTGAAGGCACCGGCCATGCAGGTGTGGGAATCGGTCCCGAAGAGAACTTCGCCGGGGCGAGTGTGACCCTTCTGCGGGAGTGCCGCGTGGCAGACGCCGGCGTACTGAGATCCGTACTGGCGCTTCAGCAATCCTTTGGTCGCATCGAATTTCCAGGCGCCGTTGGGGTCGTCGATGACGTCGTAGAAATACGGGATTTCCTGCTCTCGCACGAAGTCGCGCAAGATGTCGACGTTGCGGTTGGACTTGGAATCGGAGGTGAAGATGTAGTGGTCGGGAATGATGACCACTCGGTTTCGGTCCCACACCTTGGCGTTCTGGCCGAACTCGCGCTTGAAGACGCCGATGGTCCCCGGTCCGCAGACGTCGTGAGTCATGAGGACATCCGCATTCACCCAGATATTGTCACCGGCAGACACGTGGGATTTGCCCGCGGCTCGGGCCAACAACTTTTCGGTCAACGTCATAGAATCGTTGCCAATAGTAGCCAACGGACTGAGCCGGCCGCAACCGCGAGTTCTTGGTTGAAGTTGCACGGGATGGACCGTGGGTTCTTGACGGGATATTTTGGGCGGAAGCGGCCTCGGCCGGAACAATTTTCTATTCGATCGGTCGCGCTCAGATCGCTAGTAAACTCAAGATTTGGTCGAGTTTGCGATTCAAAGCGACAGACGGCGAACTGGCTCCAGACTGGATCGCTTCCGAAACTCTGGGGATTTCGACGATGCGATCGGCAGGGTGGTAATCGGCGAGACTTCGAGCATTGCGAGCGGTGGAGGCATCGGCGGAGGCCGGGGCCATGAGCACGACCGGAACGCGGGAACGCAGCGACGGAGACAAACAGCCGAGGGTTGCTCGGGCCTCGTGAATCACTCCCAACCGATTGGAGGCCACGATCAGCGGCAGCGCTCTCAGGCGGACGATCAGGTCCCGAGTATCCCCGTCGGCCGTCAAGGGGCTCAATAACCCTCCAGCCCCCTCGACGAGAATGGGTTCCACTTCATCGGCATGTCGTCGCACGTGAGCTACAACCTCTTGAAGGGTCACGACCCGGCGCTCCAATCGGGCCGCCAAGGCGGGGCTCAGGGAAGCCTCGAAATGCCAGGGGTTAATGTCTTCCAACGTCTGAGACCCTTTGAGGGCGGCTTCGAGCACTCGGGCATCGTCACGACCGCCGCTGCACAGGGGCTTGAAGGCTCGGACCGTCCGTCCGAGTTGGATCAGTCGGCGCACTAGAAGTCCGGAAAGCACAGTCTTACCGACTCCGGTCCCCGTCCCGGTGACCACAAAAAACTGCCGTCTCGCTGCCATGAGGAGCGACTTTGGTGTCGCCGTTACCGAAGGACCAGCCCATTCGCCCCTTGTGCGGTCTTCCACCGTTTTGTCACCGTTGAACCCCGTTCTGGAGGCCAACTTCGGGACCGATTATCATGACTCCCAACGCATCAGGCTCCTCAGTGATTCCGTTGTTGTCGAACCCACGACCAACACCATTGGCCCGGCGGATCATCCCCTGCTTGGATGTCCATGACGGCAAGGTGACCCGGGGCGTGCAATTCGGACGGGCCGAAGAGGGCGGCCTTCGCAATGTCGGCGATCCGGTGGAGATGGCCCTGCGCTACGATACTCAGGGTGCCGACGAGATGGTGTTCTTCGACATTACGGCCAGTGCCCACGGGCGAGCCTCGATGATCGATGTTATCGAACGGGCCGCCGACCAGTGCTTCATGCCACTGACGGTGGGGGGCGGCATCCGGACCGTGGACGACATGGGGCAAATGCTCCGGGCCGGCGCCGACAAAATTAGTATCAACTCCAGTGCCCTCGCGAATCCGGAATTGATCCGTCAAGGGGCCGAGAAGTATGGAAGCCAGTGCATCGTGGTCTCCATCGACACCAAGAAGGTCGGTCCGGATCATTGGGGAGTTTTCGCAGCGGGTGGTCGAAAAGAGACGGGACTGGACGCGGTCGAATGGGCCTGCCGAGCCTACGAACTTGGGGCGGGCGAGGTCGTCCTCAATTCCATCGACGCTGACGGTACCAAGCTAGGCTTCGACCTGGTGATTACTCGGCGCATTAGTGAGGCCGTTGGTATCTCGGTCGTTGCCAGCGGTGGAGCCGGCAATTTGCAGCATCTGGCCGATGTCCTGAAGGAAGGGCACGCCGACGCCGTTCTGGCCGCCAGCATCTTCCATTTCGGTACTCACACTGTCCGCGAAGCTAAGGCATTTCTGGCTGCTCAAGGCATCACTGTTAGAATGTGACCGAAACGTTCAGTGCAAAAATAGTCAACGAAAGGATTTGCCCTGAACCTCAAAATAAGGAGGATGGCTGCTGTCTGTCAGAGATCTAGTGCTTCCAAGGCGTGGTGAATCCTCAGGTGAACTTGGTTCGGTGAAGATTTGAAACCCGGCAGTCGGGAACAACCTCGAGAACGCAAGCGGTACTCCGAACAGCAAGTCATCTATGAGCAACAAACTGTTTGTCGGAAACCTTTCCTACAATACCACCGAGAACGAACTGCAGGATGCATTTTCCGCATACGGAACCGTCCTGGAAGCCAACCTGATGGTCGATCGCGTAAGCGGCCGTCCCCGCGGATTCGGCTTTATCACCTTCAGCACCCCCGACGAAGCCCAGAAGGCTGTCGAGGCCATGAACGGCGCGCAGATTGGTGGCCGTCCCCTGACGGTCAACATCGCCCGTCCCCGTGAAGATCGTCCGTCCGGTGGTGGCGGCGGTTACGGTGGTGGCGGCGGTGGTGGCGGCAGCCGCGGCGGTCGCGGCGGTGGTGGCGGCGGCTACGGTGGTGGCGGTGGTGGTGGTCGCGACCGGTACTAAGTTGTACCAACGTCATTAATTATTTCACGGGCGAAGGCTGGAGTCTTCCGGTCTTCGCCCTTTTTCTCTTCTCTGTTCCCATTCCGGTCGACCTGCATTCAGATCGCCCCCTTTTGTTTCTGTCCTTGTCCCGATAGAGTCCTGTCCCCATGAAAGAAAACGCCATCGAAGTCGAAGGCCGCATCTCAAGCGTCCTGGCTGGCACTATGTTCCGCGTCGAGCTGAACAATCAGCACCTGGTTTTGGCCACCGTCTGCGGCAAGATGCGCAAGCGCTGGGTCCGTCTCACCGTGGGCGACCGGGTCAAAATGGAGATGTCTCCATACGACCTGAACAAGGCGCGGATTACTTGGCGGATCGGCTGATAGGCCATCCCGTTTTCATTGCATTTCTCTGCTTTTTCCTGCTCGATTTTCTTCCCTCACGGATTCCCTGGCAAAAATGGATTTTAGACAATTGGGCCTAGACCCTCGTGTGCTGCGCGCTGTCGATGAAGCCGGCTACACTGAACCGACGCCGATTCAAGCCGCGGCCATTCCCCTTATCCTCTCCGGCAAGGATCTTATTGGCATTGCCCAGACCGGAACCGGCAAGACTGCGGCCTTCACGCTGCCGCTCCTGACACGTCTGGCCACTGGCCACTCCAGCCCAGGGCATATCCGCGGCCTGTTCCTCGCACCCACCCGGGAACTGGTCGTCCAGATCCACGAGAATGTGCGAAATTATGCCCAATTTCTTTCCCTCAGTGTGGCCACGGTCTTTGGCGGTGTCGGCGAAAAGCCTCAAATTGAGGCGCTCCGACGGGGTGCCGACATCATCATCGCCACGCCGGGTCGTCTGATAGACCTCATGGCCAGGCGCTATGGCAACTTTTCCGGTATCCAGCACCTGGTCCTCGACGAGGCAGATCGCATGTTGGACATGGGCTTCCTGCCCTCCATCCGGGATATTGTACGCCAGCTACCCAAACGTCGGCAGACCCTGCTCTTTTCGGCGACGCTGTCGCGGGAGATCGAAGCGGTGACCCGCGAATTCTTACAGTCGCCGCAGTCCGTCGAGATCGGAAGACGTTCGAATCCCGCCGAGTCGGTGGCCCAGTCGGTGTACGAAGTAGCGCGACATCTTAAGCCCGCTTTGCTCCAACAACTCCTCCTGGATCCTGCCATGGAGATGGTTCTGGTCTTCACTCGCATGAAGCATGGTGCCGACCGCATCGCCCGACGACTCGAGCAATCCGGAATCCGCACGGCGACGCTCCATTCCAATCGGTCTCAGAACCAACGCACGCGGGCCTTGGCAGAATTCAAGGGCGGGGCCGTGCGCGTTTTGGTGGCAACCGACATCGCAGCGCGGGGCATTGATGTGGACGGAATTTCGCATGTGGTGAATTTCGACTTCCCCATGGCACCCGAAGACTACGTGCATCGGATCGGCCGCACAGGTCGGGCCAATGCCGTGGGTGACGCCATCAGTCTGGTCAGTTCGGACGAATTCAACGACCTACGAGCCCTGGAGCGTTTCATCAACCGAGCCTTGCCACGCAAGCGCTTGGAAGGTTTCAACTATTCAGCGGCTGCCCCGGCTGTGTCTCCAGATTCACGCCGGGAGTCAGGCCCCTCGGGTGGGCGCGGTGGTGGCTCAGGACGAGTTTCCAGAGGATCTGGTCCTGCAAATCGCGGTCCCAGACCCCAAGGTGGCGGCGGTGGCAGAAGTGGCGCGAGCGGGGGGGCCTCCAGCGGGGGTACTTTTCGCCCTCGTCAGTTTCGCTAGGCCGGTGTGGGGCACACTATCCGGCATGGGCGCAATAAGGCTGCAGGCCTATTCCACCACGTTGTATTTCGACAAGTTTTATTTTGCCAAGTCCGGCCAATACAACAAGCCAACGCTTTGTCTCTAGCTTTTTGCTGAGAGAAGCAGGCCTGTTCCATTGGGACCGTTGGTCACTACTGAACTTTCTGTTCTTGGAGAATAATGCAGCCTGGGGCTCCAAAATTCTGGTTTCTCGTCACTTTCAGTGGGTAGCACTCGCTCCCAAGATGGGAGGTGGCTTGAATGTCTCTTGCCCCGCACGGGATTCCTCACTCGCACCGACAGCAATTGCTCCGCTGGTGGTGAGAAGCGTTAAGGTGTGTCTTAATGTAGAAGAAACCGGATAAAACTCAAAATACCCAAGGGTCACTGATCGAAATTGGGGGGATTTCTCCTCGTAGGGGAGGTCGTCGTTCCCACCTTCCAAACTTCTGAACTAGCAGGCCTTCAAGGCAATGGGAACTCCCGGTTGCTGGGAACCACTGGCTGTCGGAGACAACCGATCCTGAAGGTCAACCCACTGGAAACGTCGAGGAACCAAAAAATGAGGTTCCCGGTTGCCTCGGACAGAACGAGTTTTAT
This sequence comes from Verrucomicrobiota bacterium, assembly GCA_039796015.1. Classification (GTDB taxonomy): domain Bacteria; phylum Verrucomicrobiota; class Verrucomicrobiia; order Limisphaerales; family UBA9464; genus SXXZ01. Next base: position 264 of record JBDKKQ010000216.1, on the reverse strand, counting down.
CTGATAGGCAGGCCCCTTTCCCTGCAGTCCTGCGGTTCCCAAGGAAGGCCTGCTCGGAACTTTAACCCGTTGGTGAGTGCGCCCTGCCGGGCGCACAACGAAAAGAGGCCGGGCTTTCGCCCGGCCTCCATGTCACTCACGAGTTATTGAGTCTACTGTCTTAGCGCTTGGCGCGGATGAACAGAGCAGCACCGTCCACCGTGATCTCATCTCCGCTCTTAATCGCGGAGTCGGCAAAGGTGCCGTTGAGGGTGGTGGAGGTTT
>JBDKKQ010000215.1:0-5994 GCA_039796015.1 Verrucomicrobiota bacterium | reverse complement strand
AGCAACGACCAAGACCTAGAGACCCACGTGCGCCTGAGCCGGTTGATGATCGAGCGTTGCCGTCGCATGGTGGAGGCAGGCAAAGATGTCTTCGTCTTGCTCGATTCCATCACCCGCGTGGCCCGTGCCTACAATTCCGTCCATGGCGGCTCTGGCCGAACCATGACCGGTGGTGTTGATGCCCGTGCTCTGGAAATTCCGCGCAAGATGTTTGCTTCGGCCCGCAAGGTCGAGGAGGGGGGCTCGCTGACCATTCTAGCCACCGCGCTAGTGGATACCGGAAGCCGCATGGATGAGCTGATTTTCCAGGAGTTCAAGGGCACCGGTAACATGGAGCTTATTCTGGATCGGAAGCTCTCCGAGCGTCGCATCTATCCGGCCATCGACATTCCCAAGTCGGGAACCCGCAAGGAAGAGAAGCTCTTTGCGCCCAACCAGATCGATGCCATTCGCAAGCTGCGTCGCATGATGACCGATCTCCAGCCGGTGGAAGCCATGGAGACGCTCATCGCCGCCCTCAAGAAGCACAAGACCAACGCAGAACTCTTGGCCAAGTTGGGCTGATCAGGGACGACGATTCCTCAACGCCGGATCCGGCTTAGGTCGAATCCGAACGAAAAACGCCCCAACCTTTTGGTTGGGGCGTTTTGCTGAAAGGGCCTGTGCAAGGCCTCCCGAGGGGGTTAGGCCTGCGGCAGTAAGTCGGCCACCAACGACTTCTCCTCCTTCAGTTCATTCTCTGTGGCCGTGATCTTGGAACGGCTGAATTCGTTGATGGGAACACCTTGCACGATTTCCCAACGCTGGCCGTCGCTGCGGGTCGGATGGCTGAAGATGAGCCCCTTCTCGATCCCGTAGTCGCCCTGGGAGCAGACGGCGACGCTGAAGCTGTCGTCGGGATGGGTCGGCGTGGTCAGGGCGCGCACTGTGTCGACCACAGCATTGGCGGCCGAGGCCGCAGAGCTCAGGCCGCGCGCCTCGATGATGGCTGCCCCACGCTTCTGGACTGTTGGGATGAACGAGTCTTTGAACCAAACCTCGTCGTTGATGACGTCCGTCGCGGCGTGGCCAGCGATGCGTGCCTGGTAGAAATCAGGATACATCGTCGAGCTGTGATTGCCCCAGATGGCGATGTTGGAAACCTGATCAACGCGCACACCGGCCTTCTTGGCCAACTGTGTCTTGGCGCGGTTCTGGTCGAGCATGGTCATCGCGAACCAGCGGTCGGAACCGATCTCCCGCGCCGCGTTCATGGCGATGAGGCAGTTCGTATTGCAGGGGTTGCCGACGACCAGCGTGCGGATGTCCGACGCGGCGTTGCGTTGGATGGCCTGTCCTTGTCCCGTGAAGATCTTACCGTTGATGCCCAGTAGGTCTTTTCGCTCCATGCCTTGCTTGCGGGGCACGCTGCCCACGAGCAGAGCCCAGTTCACGCCGCGGAAGCCTTCGTCGAGGCTGGAGGTCGGAACCACTCCTTGCAGCAGAGGGAAGGCGCAGTCGTCGAGTTCCATCACCACGCCGCTGAGGGCCTTGAGTGCGGGTTCGATTTCGATCAGGTGGAGAATGACCGGTTGAGCGGGTCCGAACATCGCGCCAGAGGCGATGCGGAACAGGAGGGAGTAACCAATTTGACCGGCAGCGCCGGTCACAGCGACACGGATGGGAGCGTTCATTAAGTGGTGGAAAGATTGGACTGGATTGATGGCGAAGGCAAAACGCAAAGAGTCGCACCGCGCGACAGCTCCTCGGGGTCATTGTTGGCCGAGTGAAGTGACTTCGCTCAACGGAGCCACGAGCCATGCGAGACGGGGGCCGAGGAAGGACCCGATACGGAAAGGAGATGAGCCACACTGCAGAACGGGAGATCCGCAGGCAGCGGGAAGGGGATGGCGGAAAGCCGATCCGGGAGGTGTATTAAAAGAAAGAATATTTCCGAAGCCGCGGATCACCGGTGAGGCAGGTAATTCGGGCTTCAAGAAACGCGGACTCTACTTTTCCACTTTGAATCCGAGTCCCTTGCGCACCGGAAATGGATCGGCGACTATTGGTATTCAGCGTTCAAAATAATCTCGTGAAAACCCGTTCCGCCCTGAGCTGTCTGATGATGTCAGCCTTCGTTTTAGCGCTGTCTGTCCACGCCGCCGACACGTCGTTCAAGCCGCCAGGAGCCAAGACTTCCAAGCCGGATTTACTGGGGCAGAAACGCACTGAGCTGCAGGATTCCCGCGGACAAAAGGTGGGCGAAGCCAGCACGACCAAGCCAAATCTCTTGGGCAATACGCACACGACGGTCCGCGATTCCTCGGGCCAGATTCTGGGTGAAGCCCTCGCCCGTAAGCCGAATCTCCTGGGGCAGTCCAAGACCACCTTCAAGGACGTTCGCGGCGCGACAATCAGTGAGGGAGTAACCACTAAGCCCAATTTACTGAGGGAAACCAAGACCCGCTTCAAGGATCCCAGCGGCCGCACTTTGGGTGAAGTGATGACCACCAAGCCCAATTTGCTGGGTGAAACTCGCACTTTAACCCAAGGCGGTACGACCTGGAGTCCGGGGACAACCTCCGGCAAATCCACTACAACGTTGCCTTCCACCAATAAGCGGTGAATATACACCCCTGCTTGGCTGCGCTCGGGTTGTCTGAAAGCAACAGGGCGAATGCGGAGAAAAGCTAAGCAAATCAGCTCTTGCCTTCAGGATGGTCAAAATACCACTTGATCCGAGGGCTATTATTCGTAATGTCTCCGGTCTTTCGTCCTATCGAAAAGGTCCAGTTTTATGCGTCGTCCGAAGGGAATCAAAACCAAGAAGTCCGTCTCTAAGCGGTTCAAAATCACCGCGAGCGGCAAGGTGCTCACTCAGCACGCCGGAAAGCGCCACCTGCTCTCCAGCAAGAACGCCAACCGGCGGCGTCGTCTGGGAACTGCGAAGCTTGTGCACAAGACCGACGTGTACAAGATCAAGGCATGTCTGCCGTTCTCTCACTGAACACCCCAACTTTTTAACCGCCTACCTCCATGCGCGTCACTAACGCTCCCGCTTCCCGCAAACGTCGTAAAAGGATGCTCAAGCTGGCGAAAGGCTTTCGCCTACGCCGCAGCAGCCATTACCGGTACGCCAGCGATGCCGTCGATCACGGCATGCAGTATTCGTACCGCGATCGCAAGACCAAGAAGCGGACCTTCCGCTACCTCTGGCAGATCCGTATCAATGCTGCTGCCCGTGCGGCCGGCCTGACCTACAGCCGCTTCATGGAAGGCCTCAAGGCCGCCGGATGCTCCCTCGACCGTAAGGTTCTGGCTGACCTCGCCGCCACCGACGCGAGCGCTTTCCTTAAGCTCGTCGAAGTGGCCCAGGCCGCCCTCAAGACCAAGCCCGGTGCGACGATTCAGGCCAGTGCGGCGATCAATACCGTCGCTGCTTGAGCATCCGCTCTGCGTAACCAGAGATCCATTCCACTGGAAATCCCAAGGCGGGCGCCCTTTTGACAAAGGTCGCCCGTTTTTCTTTCATCGGCTTTTGTTTGGCAACTTCCCAGGGCACTCCTAGCCAATGGATCCCTTGGGAATCCCACCCCTAGCAGACAAGCTCCCCAGACCGTCCTCCTGCCATGTCCCTGCAAGAACGCCTTCCCGCCATCCTCGCCGCCGCGCAGCAAGAACTTCGGGCCGCGCCAGATCTCTCTGCCTTGGATCGGGCCAAGGGCCGCTTCCTCGGTGCCGACGGAGCATTCACGGCCCTGATGAAGGAATTGGGTTCGCTGCCCAAGGAAGAGCGCCCACTAGCGGGCAAGGCAATCAACGCCGCCAAGCAGGAGTTGGAGGCCGTGTTGACCGAGGTGCGCGGTGTTTTGGAACTCAAGGCGGCACTGCCTAAAGAACCCGCTGATTTTACTCTTCCCGGACGCCGTCGTCCCTTGGGGCGACTCCATCCCTTGACTCAAGTCACGGACTCCATCGTTCGCGCCTTCCGCAAGCTGGGCTTCGCTGTGGCAGAGGGTCCCGAGATCGAGGATGAGGTCCATTGTTTCGACGCGCTCAACACGCCGAAGGATCATCCCGCACGCGACGCTCAGGATACTTTCTTCCTGGATACGGCCGATCGTCCGTTGCTGCGCACCCACACCAGCTCCGTGCAAATCCGGGTCATGGAGAAGACCCCGCCGCCCATTCGCATCGTCGTGCCGGGCCGTGTCTTCCGTCGCGACAGTGCCGATGCCACGCACAACCCGACCTTCCACCAGATCGAGGGCCTTTACGTGGACCGCAATGTCACGGTGAGCGACCTCAAGGGCACCGTCGAGGCGGTGTTCAAGGAGGTGCTGGGCAATGACGTGAAACTGCGCTTCCGCCCACACTACTTCAGCTACACCGAGCCGAGTTTGGAGATCGATTTCACCAATGCCCTCGTCCGCAAGTTGGGCAAGGAGTGGTTGGAGATCGCCGGTTGCGGCATGGTGCATCCGCAAGTGTTCGAGAACGTGGGGTACGACCCCGAGGTGTGGAGCGGTTGGGCCTTCGGCTTCGGCATCGAGCGCATCGCCATGCTGTGCTACGGCATCACCGATATCCGCCTTCTGTACGAAAACGACATCCGTTTCCTAAAGCAGTTCTGAAGTCTTCATCCAGCCCGAGTCGCCTCCGTCTCTATCTTTTTTGCCCATGAAAGTGACCCTCAACTGGCTCCGCAATTATGTGGACTTCAACGGGACCCCGGAAGAACTCACCGAGCGTCTCACGCTGTTGGGTCTCGAGGTCGAAGGCGTTGTGCGCCTGACCGGCCAATTCGACGGCGTGGTTGTGGCCCAAGTCCTCTCCCGCGACAAACATCCGAACGCCGACAAACTCTCCGTCTGTCGAGTCGCCGATGGTCAGGGCGAACGCCAGATCGTTTGCGGTGCGCAGAACTTCAAGGCGGGAGATAAGATTCCGCTTATTCTTCCTGGAGCCTCGCTGCCCTTGAAGGCCGGTGACACCCAACCCTTCACCATCAAGGTCGGCAAGATTCGTAGTGTGGAATCGCACGGCATGATGTGTTCCCACGAGGAGTTAGGCATTGATCCGGAGGCCATCGGTCATCGCCGTGAAGACGGTCTGCTCATTCTGCGCGAGGATGCAACGGTGGGCCAACCGCTGGCCGCCTATCTGGGGCTTTCAGGCAGTGATGTGGTGTTCGATCTCGAAGTCACCCCCAACCGTCCGGACCTCAACTCGCTGATCGGTATTGCTCGCGAAATCGCCGCCGTGACGGGCAATCCCCTGCGGCTGCCTCAGGTAACCTTGCCCGAGACCCAAGGGGCTTCGGCTTCCATACGACTCGAGGCCACAGAGTTGTGCCCGCGCTACACGGCCCGGGTGATTCGTGGCTTGAAGGTGGGGCCTAGCCCGGCGTGGTTGCGTTCCAATCTCGAGAAGGTGGGGCTGCGCAGCATCAACAACGTGGTCGATATTTCGAACTACGTGATGTTGGAGACGGGGCAACCGTTGCACACCTTCGATCTTCGACATATCCAGGCCAATGCGGCCGGTCTCCCAGAAGTGGTGATCCGCCGCGCCTCCGACGGTGAGAAGTTCACGACCCTCGATGGTCGCGAGCACACACTCAACCCAGAGAATTTGCTCATCGCCGATGCCGCGGGCGGCATCGCCTTGGCGGGCATCATGGGAGGGCTTCATTCGGGTATTCAGGACGATACGACCGATGTGCTCATCGAGTCGGCCTACTTCACTCCGACGGGCATTCGTCGGACCTCGAAGTCGTTGGCGTTGCGCTCCGATGCGAGCTACCGCTTTGAGCGCGGAGCCGATGTCCAAGCGGCCGAATCGGCCAGCCGTCGTTGCGTTCAACTCTTGTTGGAAGTGGCCGGCGGCACCGTGTCCGGCGCGGCCGTCGACGCATTCCCGAACCCGCCTCAAGTCAAAGAACTGACGCTGCGACATGATCGCGCACAGGTCGTTCTGGGCGTGGAGATTCCTTCCGAGACCCAAGCACAATTT